>JANWYV010000059.1 GCA_025055075.1 Blastocatellia bacterium | reverse complement strand
ATCGATGAACGTGATCCCACTGCGACACGCCGCCGTGTTCTGAAACCCCGGATCGTACACCATCAACCCAAAATCCCCCTCCCCCACCTTCACCCGCCGAAACTCCATCGCCCGCACCGCCCCCTCCTCAATCGGCACCTCGTAACTCCGCCCCGTCCGATTGTCAATCACCGTCAAGGTATCTTTGCTCATGACAGCCTCCCGTCATAAAGTTTCGAACCACACCGAGGGTAATTTTACCAAGCTTCCACGGCAAGAGACCACTCCACTCGAGCAAAAATCCCGCGCGCGAACAGCTCAGCTCTTACGCCACAGCGCAGCTCAGGGCCCATGCGCCCGGATCTCATAAACTCTCGTCGTCACGACGCCCGCGACGCGCACTTCCAAGATCGGACGATGGCGTCGCGCCAGCTCATCGAGCCACTGCTGATTCTCAAAATACCGACGCCCCTTTTGAACGATGACGTAAAGTGGACGCGAGTCCGAGGTGAGCGTGAATGCGGGACTCGATAGCTCGACGCCGACCAAATCCGCACGGCCGAATTGGCGGGTGTAGAACCACACGACTCCGGGCGCGTCATGCCCGAGACGACTCCCCCATGGCGCCCGCGCGGCGATCTTGGCGATCGCTTCGCGCATCCCCGCATCGTAAACCTCATCATGGGGGAAATAATAGGCCCGCTTCGCCTCCCCTCCGCCGAGCCGATTCACATAGAAGGAATAGTACGGACTGGCTTCGATGACCGCCCACATCGGGGTACCCAGGAAGAATGCCAGTGCGGCTACTACGAAGCCACGGCGTGCCGAATCCATCCGGATCCTCCGAAGCCCCTCGCGAATCACAAGCGCGATTCCCACGGCCGCCGTCATGTACACGAATGGCATCAGGCTCAACGTGTACCTCAGCCATTTCGCTCCAAAGAGCGTATACGGGACCAACCAAAAGACCAGCATGAAGCGCAAGAAGAAGGGACCCTCCTCCTTCCGTCCCCACAGAACGAATACGAGCGCCAGAAGGAATGAGATGAGCGTGAACGCCGCCACGCGATAGACGACGGGGATGAAGTGCAGAAGCATCCCCACCCCGAGGCCGGAGACCAACAGAGCACCAAGAGCGATCCATCCTGCTTGCGCACGATGTCCGCACGCTGCTTCCGCAATTGTCCTCGCTCTTTTAGAAGGCCAGGCGCGACGGATGATCCAGATGAGACCGACGGCGAATGCGAGAAGCAGCGCGGGCGGCACCTTCACCGCCAAAAAGAGCATATAGAAATAGAGCGGCGTGCGATTGGCGAGCTTCCACGCATTGTTATAATACAGCTCCCCCATCATCTCGTATCCGTGATGCGGGACGGTCGTCTCCGTGAGATAAACAGCCAGATATCGCAGCGTCTCCGGATGAAAAAGCATAGGATTGGCGACGACGAAGGCTATGAAGAAAGCGAGGAAGAAGCCCATCATCGCACGCCGCCCCAGCGGGGCGTTCGTCTCCCGATCATGCGGGCGCAAGTAGTTGTAGAGGAAGATGAGCCCCATGTAGTGCGGGAAATACTTCGATGCCAACATCAGCCCGAAACTCGCGCCGCTCAACCGATAGAGCCACTGCCGTCGCGCTGTTTCCACGGGTCCCTCGTGCTTCGCTCTCATGAAGAAGAAGAAGGCCAACCACATGAAGAAGACGAGCAGCGTATCTTCCTTCGCCACGCGATTGATCGCGATGGCGTTCAGCCCCGTCGCCCAGAGGATGGCCGTCAACCAGCCTACCAAGGGATCGAATAATTCACGGGCGAAGAGGAAGAGGACGACGGTCGTCAACGCCCCCACCAGGACGTTCGGGAGTCGAAGCGCGGTCTCTTCCGAGATGCGCCAGGAGGGATGACGCGCAGCGATTGTTCGATTCCACTGCTCGACGGCGAGGAAGGAGAAGAGGATGAGCGACTTCATGAGCATCGGGTGCTCGGCATTCGGCGTGAAATCCCCTCGCCGGTAGGCTTCAACGGCCGCGATCTTCCGCGCCTCATCCTCGCTCACGCCAACAGCGTCCAAGCGAACGACGCGCATCCCGAAAGCCAGAATGACGAGGAGAGCTAGGGCGAGCACTCCGTGGCGCGCGCTCCAAGAGCGTGCGTGGGATCGAAGGGTTTTTTCTTCTTCCGCGCTAATGGTGGGAAGGGAAGCCGACATCACTCCGCGCTCAAAACTCAATCTCAAACTTCCCGCGGAACGTCCGCGGCACGCTATTGTAGAACGTCCCAAACGCAGGACTGTGAATATTGCTTTGCACGTCGCGCGGGTTCCAATGATTCGTCACATTGAAGATCTTCACGCCTATGCGCGTTCGATATTTCTTCCCGAAGAAGGGAATGGTCACCCCCTTGGTGACCTGCAAATCGAGGGAGAAGAAGCGCGGGAAGCGCCCGCCGCGATTCCGCGGCCCGACGAAATTCTGTTCTTCATCCACGAGCGAGAAGGGAAACCCATCGCGCCAATCCACGACCGGAGAGAGGAGCAGATCGAAGGGCAAGCGAACATCCCCCCAAAGGAGGAGGCGATTCGGGGCATCGAAGGGAAGGCGCGAGTATTCGTTGGACCGAACGATGGGATTATGGAAATTGCCGATGTAGGCCGAGAACGCATTCAGATCGCCCTCGGCGCGCGAGCGAACGTAGGCGAGGAAGAGGTCATGTTGCTCCTGAAGGCGAAGTCGCGCGACGACTTGAAATTCCCGATAGCGGGAGCGTCCTCGATTGCTGAGGACGAGCGCGCTCTCGCCGGTCGGGAAGCTCTGCGGCTCCAGGAGGAAGTCGCGCCGAGAACGTCGCTCCTCGTATCCGAAGCGCAGGAGCACGCGTCGGGTCAATTCGCGATCCACCTGCAGGCTCCATGCCGTGCTGCGTGGCGTTCGATATGCCCCGCCTTCGATGAGGTTTCGAAAGACGCGCGGCCCGTCCAAGATCGTCCGACCATCGGGACCGAACCGCAGGACCTGCATCGCCTGATATTGCTCGAACGCGCCGACATTGAGCGGGACTTTGTCATAGAAGATGCCGACGCCCCCGCGCACGATCGTCCGCGGATCGGAGAAAGGCAGGAGCACGACGCCTAAGCGCGGCGCGACGTTGTTCTCCCGCGCAATCCCATTCCAATCGTAGCGAATCCCCCAATCGAGAGTCAGGCGGGGATGAATCGTCCATTTGTCCTGCCCGTAGAAGGTCACCTCGGTGTTCCGACGCTGCAGCTGCCCCGCTCCGACGAAGGTGATCAGTTGCGCTAACGTGCCATCAGCGCGCAGGATGTGCACGGGATGATTGCGGTCGTATCCTGTGAACGTATTGACGGCCACGTTGCTCCCGATCTTGAACGCGTGCTGCCCGCCCCAGGAGAGCGTTGGGAAATGGTAGACCTCCATCCACTCGTAGCGCCGACTGTCCCGATGCTGCCGATTGAACCAACCGCCCATGTTGCCATTGGGTGTGATGCGAAACGGCGGCGGACTGTTACCGTAAACGTCCACGTCGAAGTCCTTGATGCTGAAGCTCGATTGCAAGAGCGAGCCGTTGCGGAAAGCCGCCTGCTCGTGCAGGGCGACGAACCATCCGCGCTGGTGGAAATTCGGCGTCGTCTCCATCGGATTGAACGTGTTCAGATTGACGAAGTCGAGCTTCTGCGGAAAGACCGAGACGATCAGCGTCAGGCGATTCGTGGCATTGAGGACGGCATCGAAACGGGAGAAGGCATCGAAGGATTCCAACCGGGTGTCGTTCTGCAAATCCGGTAGACTTGGAACGCGCGTCCGCACGAAGCGGTATTCGAGGCCTTGGAAAAAGAAGAGCCGATCCCGCGCGATGGGCCCGCTCAGGGCGAAGCGCGGCGTCGCAGATTCAATGCCCATGATCGTCCCTGCGCGCCTGCGCAATCGGGGCATGAAATTCGTGAGCAGATACTTCCACTCGTTCGTACCCGCGCGCGTCTCGATGGCCGTGACCGCGCCGGTGAACTTGCCGAACTCCGCCGAATAGGGATTCGAGTAGATCTGAACGGTCTCAACAGCCTCGATCGGCAGCTCGATGGCGGACTGTCCGGTCACCGGATCAGTAGCGTTGAGGCTGGAGACGAGGATGCCGCTTTGCGTCGCTCGCGCGCCCTTCACATTCAAAAGCCCATCAGGACCGCGCACGACGCCGGGCAACAGCGGCAACGCATCCTGGAACTTCTCGTTCACCAAAGGAGCGTTCCGCAAAAGCGGCGCTCCAAGCTGCGCCGGAACGTGCGACTCGATGCGGCGCAATTCATCCTCGCCTGCCGTGATCGTGACAGCCTCGCGCACAGCCTTTGGCTTCAATTCCACCGGGACCTCTACGAGGGCGCCAAGCGGCACCATGATCTTCTGCGCGAACCGCTCGAATCCCTCCACCTCGACCGAGAGCACATAATCCCCTGGCGGGAGATCGCCGAAGCTATAGTTCCCTTCGTCGTCGCTGATCGTCTGCGTCACCTTCCCCGGCAGGAATTCCCCACTCAGGATAAGCAACACACCGGCCAACGGTTCGCGCCGATCGGCTGTCACGGCGAGGACTTTTCCCCTGATGCGTCCAGCCTGAACGGAAGCGGCCAGGGTGTGCTCCCACAGCGTCATTCCTCCGAGGACCAGGAGCACGACGCAGGAGGCCCACTGCCTGCACGCCTTCTTGACATCGTGCCCTCGACGACTCATCCTCGTTCCCTCCTCTGACATATCGTCACGCCGAAACGATGATCTCCGGCTCCAACCGGACGTTCGCTTTGATCGAATTCGAGATGAAGCAGTTCCGCTCAGCTTTCTCCAGAAGTCGCTCAGCGCGCTCGCGATCGGTTTCGGATCGAAGCCCGAGCAAGGGTTTGATGACGATCTCCGTAATTTGGTAGCCCGCCCCTTCGAGCTTCTCCAATCTCCCCCACGTCCTCACCCGCAGGCTGACGACTTCCAACTTCGAGAGTTGCGCGATCGCCAGAAAAGTGAGGACGAAACAGGTATTGACCGAAGCCACAAGGAGCGTCTCCGGCGTCCACACTCCTTCCTGCCCTTGAAATTCCGGTGGAGAGGAGACCTCAAGCGCCGGTGCCCCTGGAGAGTGAATTGTCACGCGACGCTCGCTCACCCACACGGCCTCTGTCTCATACACGTATGATCTCGCCACGTCCGTCCCTCCCGAAGCTCTCGCTTATCGCACTGAGGAATGATCCAACATCGCCCGAAAGGTTCCATTTTAAACAGAGCTGTCCCCGCTGGCAAAAGAGATTCGGATTCGAAGCTTGCCCCTGCTCGGCGATGGCACAAACGGCCTTCTCCACTCCCTTCTAGAACGGGAAGAGATCTCGCTCGCGCACACGAGCGTTCAGGATTCTATCGCGAGCGGGGGATCTGCTAAAATCTCTCCGCATGCAGGGCCAAAGAGATCGAGGATGGCGCCCACTTCATCCGATCTGGCGTGCCCTCTTGATCTCGCTGGGCACAGCAGCCCTTGTCATCGGTTTCATCGGCATCTTCGTCCCAGGACTGCCGACGACGCCGTTCCTCCTCATCGCCAGTGGATGCTATGTGCGTAGTTCGGAACGACTCTACCGATGGCTCACGAGCCGACCTTGGTACAGGGAATCCGTGAGCCCGCTGATCGAGCAACGAGCCCTTCCATTGAAAACGAAGATCGTCGCGCTCGTGCTGGGATGGAGTATGCTCGGTTACCTCGCCCTCTTCGTCGTCGAAGATCTCGCGCTGAAGGTCTTGATCCTGGTCGTCGCCCTGATCAAGACCTCAGTCATCGTCTCCCTCAAGACAGTTCGATGAGCGCTTGACTCAGTGGGCTTACGCTCCCATTGGGCGAACGCGTTTCCCAAGCTCCGCAGATTTCCAAAATTCTGGAAGAAATTTCCGAAAATTTGGAAGGCCGGGGAGTTTTCGGGCTCGTCCCGATTTGTAGCCACTCGAGCTCAATATGTTTGTGTACAATGAGTTCCGAGTTACGGGAAGGCCTTCCGGATCGAATGGCACAAGATTTGCTTTCTCAAAGGTGACGGAGATCTTTATGGAAACGCATATTTCGGAGGTGAGCGTATGCGACACAAAAAGGGCCTGACAGCGATGATGATCCTGGGGCTTCTGGTGTGGGCTTCGGTGGCACCGGCTCAAGTACGGCCCGTCGGTCAGATCACGGGGATTGTGCAGGACCCGGCGGGAGCCGTCGTGCCGGGTGCTGAAGTGAAAGCGCAAGATGAAGCGACCGGAGCCACACAAACTCAGAAGGCGGGGCCTGATGGGGGATTTACCTTCACGAATCTCCAAGCGGGCACCTATAGGATCACAGTGAGTATGCCTGGATTTAAGACGGCGATCGTCTCTGGTCTGAAGGTAGACGCAGGGCGAACGACGAATGTCGTTGTGACCCTGCAGGTCGGTGAGATCGCCGAAGCCGTCGAAGTCGTCGGCGGACTCGAACTCTTGGAGCGGACGACGACGACTGTTGAGACGACAGTTCGAGGCGACATCATCCGGCGGCTTCCGTTGAACAATCGAGACACGCTCGATTTCACGCTCCTGATGCCCGGAGCCCAGCAGGGTGGAACGGCGCGTCAGAGCACATTCCTGGGCTTGCCCAAGGGGGCTATCAATATCACGATGGATGGCGTGAACGTTCAAGATAACCTGCTTAAGAGCGCCTTCGGCGGCGGTATGTTCACGCTCGTTCGACCGCGCTTGGATGCCGTCGAAGAGGTGACGGTCAAGACGGCGGGCGTGGGCGCGGATGCGGCGGGAGAAGGAGCTGTTCAGATTCAATTCGTCACCCGCCGAGGGACGAACGACTTCCGAGGGACGCTCTTCTGGGATCATCGCAATGACGCGCTCAATGCTAACACCTGGTTCAACAATGTCCTCGGATTGCGGAAGCCCAGGAACTTGCTCAATGTCTTCGGTGGGAATGTGGGCGGCCCGATTTGGAAGGACAAGATCTTCTTCTTCTTCAACTACGAAGAGTTCCGCCTGCCGGAGTCGCGTCCGCGAGAGAACCTAATCCTGACGCGGGAAGCCGCGCAGGGCATCTTCCGGTATCGCGGCACAGACGGAGTCGTGCGCGCGGTGAATCTGTTGGACGTAGCGAGGGCGGCTGGCTTCCCGAGCACCATTGATCCTACGGTCGGAGACATGTTGCGACAAATTGACGCGGCGCGACCGCGCGGGGCGATCACCCCGTTCGATCTCTTTCGCGAGCGGTATCGGTTTGAAGCCCCCAGCATGCAAGTGCGGCGCTTCCCCACCTTGCGCATGGATTACCACATCACGGACAAGCTGCGGTGGCATGGCGTCTGGCACTACAACTATTTCTCCTCCTTCCCGGACACGCTGAATTCGATGGATCCGACCTTCCCTGGTATCGGCAAGGGCGCTGGCCAATACTCGAACCGGTTCGCGGTGACGACGGCCCTTCAGTGGACGGTGACGCCGAACATCAACTATGAGTTCCGCTTCGGCGTTCAGGGAGCCCCCGTGCAGTTCTTCCCCGAATCGGGACCGGAGATCTATCCCGCGGGCCTGCGCATCCTCTGGCCGCTCAGCTTACAGAGCTTGCACGCGCGTCCGGGACTTGCGGGAACCTCGCTCGGACTCATGTCGAGCCGGAACACCCCCGTTTACAACGTGCAGAACACCGTGAGCCTCGTGCGCGGGAAGCACTCGTGGGTCTTCGGCGGGACGTTCACCCGTGTGGGGTTCATTGACAACTCCTTCGGTGGAGCGGGCATTCCCACAGTCTCCTTTGGCGTAGTTAGCGGCGATCCTGTCGCTTCCGCGATTGCCGCGGGATTGCCGAACATCAGTTCGGCGGATCTCGGGAATGCGCTGGCGCTTTATGCTCTGCTCACTGGCCGGATTTCCAGCATCTCCGGCACCCGCAACGTGGATGAGAAGACGAAGCGGTATGTTCATCTCGCTCCGCTTGTGCAGCGGGCGCGGCAAGACGAGTTCGGCCTTTACTTCACGGATTCTTGGCGCGTGACGCCATCGTTGACGCTCAACTATGGGCTGCGCTGGGAGTTCCAGGGAGCGGCCGAGAACACCAACGACATCTACACGAGCCCGCGGATGGAAGATCTCTGGGGCATCTCCGGTGTGGGTAATCTGTTCCAACCGGGCCTCTTTCGCGGGATCGCCGATCCGCAGATTGACCAGCGCTCGCGCAAGGTCTACAACCGCGACTACATCAACCCAGCGCCGAGCTTCGGGCTGGCCTGGAACCCGCGCTTTGAGAATCCCTTCTTCCGGTTCCTGTTCGGCAGCGAGCGCAAGTCGGTCTTTCGCGGAAGCTACTCGATCGCGTACACGCGCGAAGGACTGAACCACTTCACTCTGTTTGCTGGTGGGAATCCCGGTCTGACGCAATCCATCTCGCTGACGGCGGGCGTGGACTTCCCGCTGGGAGGATTGCTGTTGCGGGATCGGCTGCCGGCGTTCCGTGAGGATCCGACGAGCTTCAGCTTCCCGACGCCACTCTCGCGCTTCACCTTCATCTCAGGCGCTTTCTACGCCTTCGATCCCAACATCCGCACGCCGTATGTTCAGTCGTGGTCCTTCGGCTGGCAGCGCGAGCTGACGCGCGACATGGCTATTGAAATTCGCTATGTCGGCAATCGCGGGACGAAGCTGTGGCGCGGATTCAACCTGAACGAAGTGAACATCTTCGAGAACGGGTTCCTGCAGGAGTTCATCAACGCCCAGCGGAATCTCGCTATCAGCCGGGCCCAGGGACGCGGGGCGCGGTTTGATAACCAGGGGCTGCCGGGTCAGGTTCCTCTGCCGATCTTCGAAGCTGCCTTTGGCGCCCGCGGTCGTCAACCGGCGCTCGCACCGGCAGCTGGGTTCGCAAGCGCGAGCTTCATCACCTGGCTCGATCAGGGTCAAGCGGGAGCGATGGCTAACGCCTTAGCTTCCACAGCGACCTTCCTCTGCCGGATGGTGGGAAGCGCGCTTCCGCGTTGCGCGGCTTTAGGGTTTGATGCTCCCGGACCTTATCCCATCAACTTCTTCCAGGTGAATCCGTACGCGGCGAATCGTGGCGTGTGGCTGCTGACGAACGCCTCCTTCTCCACCTACAACGGCGTGCAGGTCATCTTCCGACGACGCCTGGCGCAAGGCTGGCAGATGACGGCTCACTACACCTTCTCGAAATCGCTCACGGACCTCTACGCGGATTCCGCCGTTTCCAGCATTGCCTTCAGCACGCTGCGCAATCGGCGGATGGACAAGGGGCTGTCACCGTGGGACCTCCCCCACGTCTTCGTGAGCGACTTCCAGTACGAGCTGCCCTTTGGTCCCGGTCGGCGCTGGTCGTCTGGCTCCGGCGCGCTCAACCGGCTCATCGAAGGTTGGCTCGTCGGTGGGATCGTGCGCATTCAGTCCGGGCGCGTGTTCCGGCTCGTCAGTGGTCGCGCGACGGTCAATCAGTTCGACTCTGGCGTCATCCTCAAGGGAATGACGATCCAGGAACTGCGGGAGAAGATCAAGGTGCGGAAGGTTCCCGGCGCCAGTGACATCTTCTTCGTGCCCGCGGATCTGATTGGACCCGATGGCCGCTCCAATCGTGCGATCCTGGATGTGCCGACGACGCCCGGCCAGTTTGGCTCGCTCATTTTCCTGCGCGGTCCTCGGTTCGTCAAACCCGATTTCACCATTCAGAAGCGCACGCGGGTGACTGAGCGAATCAATGTCGAGTTCTGGGCTGAATTCTTCAATGCCTTCAACCACCAGAACTTCTTGATCGGTGGCCCGACGGCAGCGGCGATCACACACAGCATTGACTCGACGGCCTTCGGGCGCACGACCGACTTCTTCAACGACCTGGGCAACCAGGATCCCGGTCCGCGCATGATCCAGTTCCGCATCCGCGTGAACTTCTGAGCGAAAAAGTGGGGGGCCTTTCTTCAGGCCCCCCGTATCTCGATCGGGACAATGGTGAAGGATATCCCGCAGTCTTAAGGCACACTCATTCTCATCGCCCGCACAGGCCTTGTTCTAGCTTGCGCTCTCAAGCTCCACACTGATGCCAGATCCGCCCACTCACTTTTGCGGATAGCCAAGCTGGGCGAGCAACGCGCGGATGCGTTCGGCATTCGGCGAGTTCGGGTCCATTTGCAGATATACGCTCCAGGCCTCGACCGCTTTCGAAATTTGCCCCGTCTGCGCGTAGAGCTTCCCCAAGTACAAATGGGCCAGCGCGCGCTCTAAGCCTTCGGCCTTCGTTCCCCGGATAAGATGCGGCTCTGCTCCCGCCATGTCATCGCTCTCCAAAAGCGCGATGCCGAGATGAACATGAGCCGTCAGCCAATTCGGACTCTGCTCCAGAACGCGACGCAGCGGAGCGATGGCTTCCTGATGACGGCCGAGATGGTTCAAGCAGATCCCCAGGTTCAAAAGCGGATAGAGCGCTTCCGAATCCTTCTCTAACGCCTGTCGCAACAATCGTTCGGCCTCCGCATAGGCTTTCTTCCCCATCTGCAGGACGGCCAGTTCATTATACGCGTCCACGAACTCGGCATCTCGCTTGATAGCCCGCCGCAATTTCTCTTCCGCCGAAGCCAGTTTCCCCCGCTCGATCTCCCCCAGCGCTTCTTGATACAACCGAGCCGCCTCTTTGTCCGGAGCCCGTCTCAATCGCGATACGGAAACAACGCCAGGTCGTGGAGGAACCTCCTTCTTCTCCAAAGGAAGCAGGTTCACAGGCAGATACCCACGCGGTTGTGCATAAAAGGTCACCGTCGTCGTTGCATATCGGCGTCCGTCCCCCTCGATCGTGAGCGTATAGGTCCGGAACGGCGCCAGCCCACGGAGGATGAATCGTCCCTGCCCATCGGTGAAGACGAACTCCACATCGCGCCGCGGATCATCGCTCTTCAGGGCTAAACGAATGACCTCCTGAAGCGGATCGCCCGTCGGGAGGAAAACCTGCCCCTGCATGCTCACTTGCGCCCATCCGTTGGTCGGAAAGAGGAAAAGGCTCACCCCCAAGAACACAAGAAACCTTGTTGCGGTTGCTCGATCGCTTCTCATGGAGGAAATCTTACGAGATGGCCCGAGATGAGGGCAAGGTGATTCCGTCCTCCTCGGGAATTTGAAGGCCCAAGGGACACGTTCCCCACAGGGAGACCGCCCCTATCCCCGCCCCAAATTTCCAGAAATTTGGAAGCTCCTTCCAAATTTTCGGAAACTCCGCCGAAAGGCCCAGACGGGAGCAGTCCCACGAAGGGATTGATCTTGCGAGCCTTAGCCGAATACGGGCTATGTGGCATGCAAATTGCTTTATTCACTCTGCGGATCACAATGACCGTGAAAATACCGACCTGAGGAGGAATAACGATGCGCAGACGAATGAAGCAAGCGCTGTCGCTTTTATTGCCGCTGCTTCTTCTGAGTGCGCTCCCGCGTGTGAACGCTCAAACAGCGACGGGGACGATCACAGGGATCGTCACCGATGCCACGGGAGCTGTCATCGCGGGAGCGACGGTGACAATTCGAGAGGTGAAGACGAACCTCTCGTATACGATCACGACGGACTCGACGGGCCTCTACCGACTCACGAATCTGCCGCGAGGCTTTTACGAAGTGAAGGTTGAACAGACGGGCTTCAAGACGGCCATCGTGAGCAACATCGAGCTGACGGTGAACGAAGTCAAGCGCGTGGATGTGACGTTGGAGGTCGGAGAGATCGCGGAGACGATTACGATCACGGGAGAGCTTCCCTTGATCAACACCGAGGAAGGGCGACTCTCGGGACTCGTAGATAAGCGGCGTATTGTTGACCTGCCGCTCGTGACCCGCGATTTCACGCAACTGGCCCTCTTGCAGCCTGGCGTTGTCGGTGGGGGCGTGGGTTCCAACACAGGTGGTTTCTCCATCGGCGGGGCCCGCAGTCGAGGGACGAACTTCCTCGTGGACGGGATTGAGAACAACGATCCCGTCGTCGCGGGATTCACGCAGATTACGGTGCCCCTGGACAGCGTCGAAGAATTCCGCCTGATCCGAAATACGTTTGGCGCTGAATTCGGTCGGCTCTCCGGTGGTGTGCTGAGCATCGTCACGAAGGCAGGGAGCAACGAGTTTCACGGAACGCTCTGGGAGTTCCACCGCAACCGTTCGTTGCGCGCGCGGAACTTCTTCGAGCAGGAGAAGCCGCCCTTCGTGCGCAATCAGTTCGGCTTCGACGTGAGCGGCCCCTTCATCAAGGACAAGCTCTTCGGCTATGGATCGTATGAGGTGACGACGCTTCGCTCTTCGACGACGCAGCGGGCGCGTTTCTTCACGGCCGATGCTATTCGAGCGGCGACCGGACCGATCGCGCGCGAGCTGTTGCAGAAGTATCCGCGTCCGCCAGCCAGGGAGAATCCGAACTTCGTCACCGTCGGCAACGAGCGGATTCCCGTCTCGGCTGAGACAGTCATCACGCGGCCCGATAGCTCTGATGTGCATGCCTTCGTCATTCGCATGGATCATCAGGGCTTCAACGGACGCAATCGCATCAGCGGTCGTTACATCTTCAATCAGACGAACAACCTGGCTCCATTAGCCTCGAACTCCTTGCTCACGGAATTCTTCGGCTTGGATACGAGCTTCCGGAGCCAGAACTTCGGTTTGACCAACACGACGACGATTCGACCGAACCTCATTAACGAGCTGAAGCTCGGCTTCACGCGAGATGCCTTCGATTGGCGACCGCGCAATCCGCAAGTCCCGACGATCACGATCACGGGCGTAAATGGCTTCGGTGCCGATACGAACATGCCGCAAAATCGTTTCCCCGTGGTGTTCCAATTGGATGAGTCGCTCTCGATTATCAAAGGCACGCATGCGGTGAAGACGGGCTTCCAGTACCGCTTCATCAAGCGCGTGCGGACGTTCAACGCGTTGTATCGCGGGGCCTACAGCTTCGCGAACGAAGCGGCATTTCTGGCCGACCAGCCGCTCACCTATAGCGTGCGCATTGACCTGACGACAGGCGATCGGGGAGATGGCTATCGCATCTATTCCCGGCACGAGCTGATGGGCTTCCTGCAAGACGATTGGAAAGTGCGTCCGAACTTCACGCTCAACATCGGCGTACGGTACGAGAATTTCCGGCCGCCGAAGGAGTTGACCAATCGCATCGCGCAGGTGCTCATCCCCTCGGGAGCAACCATCTACGACATCTTCCGCACGTTGGAACCGCGGCCGACGAAGTTCTTCTATCATTCGGATGACAACAACTTCGCGCCGCGCTTGGGCTTCGCCTGGAGTCCGAAAGGACCGCGGTGGCTGACTGGAGGCGAAGGCAAGATGGCCTTCCGGGGCAGCTATGGGGTCTTCTACGAGCGGCTCTTCCAGAACATTGACGAGAACATCCAGTTCAACCCGCCATTTGGCGCCACGCTGACCTTCGACACGCGAGCGCGCCAGACGTTCGTCTACTCGATCCCCTCATGGGTGCCGCCTGGATTGAAGGGTGCGGCTGCGCCGCGTGGGACGGCCCTGAATCCGGTCTTCGATCCGAACCTGCGCACCTCGTACATGCAGAGCTGGTTCTTCGGGATCCAGCGCGAGTTGCCGGGCGAGTTCTCGTTCGAGATCAATTACCAGGGGACGAAAGGGACGAAGCTCCCGCTCAATGTGAACATCAACCGGTTCGATGGCGATCTGCTCGATGGCGTCCTGGATCGGGTTAATCCCGCCTGGGGTGCGGTCGGATTGGCCGGTAACCGCGTCAACTCGATCTACCACGCCATGCAGGTCGAGGTGAAGCGGCGCTTCAGCCGAGGCTTCACGATGCAGGCGGCATGGACCGTATCGAAGATGCTCGATGAGGACTCGGACTACTTCGCCACGGACGGCGTCGTCTCGGTCACGAGCATCAAGCGCGAGCGTGGACTCTCGCGGTTCCACACTCCGCAGCGATTGGTCATCAATGCGATCTGGGACATGCCGTTCTTCCGCGGGCGCGGCGGCGCTTTGGAGCACATCCTGGGCGGATGGACGATCTCGGGGATCGCTACCTTCCAGAGCGGGCGTCCGTTCAACGTCTTCTCCAGCGCCCCCTATCCGCGCGGCGATTTCAACGCCGATGGGACGAACAACGATCGTCCCAATATCAAGACGGACAAGAAGGGGGCGATCCTCAAACGGAGCCCGGCGGATGGGATCCTCGATCCCAATGCCTTCGACACGAACTTCCGAGGCATTGGGAATCTCGGACGGAATGTCTTCCTCGGCCCTGGCTATGCCAACTTCGATTTCGCCGTGTACAAGAACTTCCGCTTAGCGATGCTCGGCGAACAGGGCCGATTGCAGTTCCGCGCCGAGATGTTCAATCTGACCAACCATCCGAACTTCGGGCTGCCGACGGGTAATCTTGCCAGCACGCTCTTCGGCAAGTCCAATGACGCAGCAGCGCCGCGCACATTCCAATTCGCGCTGAAGCTCTACTTCTGAAGAACGCCCGCTGAGAGGTTTGTGCCTCTCAGCGGTTCGTCCGAAGGGGTGGGTCGAACGTCCACCCGCCCCTTCTTTATTTTGGCCCCAGCCCTTTCAGCAAGCTCGGAGAACTTCCAGAAATCCCAAATGTCTCGGGTCAAATCGCGAGACGAGAAGAGAGGAAGGCCATTGAACTGTCACCGCTTATCAGGATGCTCCCTCGCGGATTCCAGAAGCGTGACGTTCGCTAAGATGGGTACACCACTTGCCCATACCCCTTCTTCTCGAGAAGGTAAGAGCCGGTGACTCCATCCGATTTCTGAAATTTTGGATGAAATCTCCGAAAATTTGGATACACGGGCTCGACTTGAATCAACAAGTTCTTGAATTTCCGAAGCTTGAACCTGACGCGAGATATGGCATATAATTTGCTTAACAATAAGCCGCGTGTATGCTGAACAACCGAAACTAAGGAGGAACAAACATGAGGTCGCATCGAAGAGGAGAGTGGAAGGCGTGGATCTCGACATGCTTAATCCTCGGGGCAGCCTTTCTGCCCTATCTGACAACCCCGATCGCGGCTCAGACGACGACTGGAGGTCTTCGCGGCGTCGTCATGGACGTGACCGGAGCTATTGTGCCCGGAGCGACGGTCGTGGCGAAGAATGTCGCGACGGGCGTAGAGCACCGGACTACGGCCACCAGCGAGGGGATCTATACGATCCCGCGAATCCCTCCTGGAAGATATGACGTGAAGGTGGAAGCGCAAGGATTCAAGGCCGCGGAGGTCACGGGCGTAGAGGTCGGTGTAGGGAAAGACACGGTCGTGGACTTCCGCCTGGAGCCGGGGGCGATCACCGAGGTCGTGACAGTGACTGGCGGCGGCGAGGTGCTCATCGAGCGGGACACGGCGCAGATCTCGGCGACGATTCAATCCCGCCGGATTCAAGACTTGCCGATTAACGTCGCCGGGGGCGGATTGGATCGCGTTGTGCTGTTACTTCCGGGCGTTCGAACCGGATTTGGCAACGTCAACTCCAATGGGGTCACGCTCTCGGTTAACGGAAACCGCGCACGATCGAACAACTTCACCATTGACGGAGTGGACAACAACGACCTCTCCATCGGCGGGCCGAACTACTTCGTGCAAAATCCCGACTTGGTTCAAGAGTATCAGGTGATCACCAACAATTTCTCCGCCGAGTACGGGCGGAACCAAGGCGCGATCGTCAACATCGTCAGCAAGTCGGGGACGAACGAATTCCACGGGACGTTAGCGTGGTACCACCGGGATCGCAAGCTCTGGGATTCGCGAACGAATTTGGAGAAGCGCGCTGGACAAAAGGATCCGCTCCCTAATTTGGTGAACGTCTTCGACTATACGATTGGCGGGCCGATTGTGAAGAATAAGGCGTTCTTCTTCCACGCGGGCCACTTCATTCGCAATCCACAATTTGCTGACTTACGGACGACGTCCTTGGCGCCAACGCCCGAGGGCATCCAGATGTTGAAGAGCGCTTTCCCGAACAATCCGGCCATTCAGTACTACGCCGACTATTCGGCCTTCGCGCTCCCGATCGGCAATCCGAGGATTCGTCCGGATGTCCCGGCCTCCACGATCACCATTGGCAACTTGAGGGTACCGGTCGCGGCTGTGCAGCGTGCCGTGCCTCTGTCGGGCCGACTGGATGAGATTAACGTGCGTGGGGATGTGCATCCGAGCGATCGAGATCGCATCTGGGGCCGATACTTCATCCAGGATCGGCCGGGAAAGGACTTCCTGGCGGACGTACGCGGGTGGACCGGGGATAATCCCTTCCGGACGCAGCAGGCTGGCGGCGGATGGACGCGGAACATCTCGATGCGGTCGGTCAACGAATTCCGGTTCAATTACTCTCGGCTGTTCGTGATCTTCGGTGGTGGTGGAAGCGGAGGCAAAGGGAACATCCCACACCCGGATAAGATTGATACGGCGCTGACGTTTCTCAACCCGACCTTCCGAGCGGATAATGGGGCCGCGCTTCTGACCGTGGGTCCAGCGACGAACTTGCCGCAAGGGCGCATCGTCGAGTCCTTCCAGTTCAATAACAATTTCACGCTCACGGTCGGACGCCATCAGATGAAGATGGGAATTGACATCCGCCGACTGCGCAACGCCGTGCCCTTCCTGCCCAATGTCAACGGGTCGTTCACCTTCTCGACGGCGCAGCGGCTGGCCGATAACAATCCCAACTTCTTGACCGTGGCGCTCGGCCCGGCCACGCTCAAGTACACGGAGACCGATCAATTCTACTTCTTCCAGGACGACTGGCGAATTCGCCCCAATCTCACGCTCAACCTCGGCATTCGATACGAGAACACGGGTCAACCGATGAACCTTCTGCACGAGATCACCGTGGCGCGAGAGCGGAATCCACAGCAGGCGTTCTGGCGACAGGACCTACCGCTTGAAGCGCGCATCGTCCCGCGCGTTCCGACGGACAACAACAACTGGGCACCACGCCTCGGCTTTGTCTACACGCCGAGGTGGGGCCGGTGGCTCTTCGGCGAGGACAAGACGGTCATTCGTGGTGGCTATGGGATCGCCTACGATCCGGCGTTCTACAACCTGATGCTCAACATCTCGACCTCGTCGCCCCTGGTCTTTCTGACGACTGTGGCGAACTTCCCAGTTCCCGACCCTGTGCCAACGGGTGATAAAGTGCGCGGGGCCGCTGTTCGAGCCGGGGTCATTCGATTCAACACCTTCGATCCTCGGTTCTTTGTGCGCACAGAGCCAGCGTTGGACTTCCGTCAGCCGTACGTGCAGCAGTGGTCGCTCGGAATCCAGCGCGAACTCTTCCGCGAGAACGTGCTCGAGGTCCGATACGTCGGCAATCACCAGGTCGGGCAGTTCCAGACGGTCAACTTCAACCCGTTCATCGGGAATTTGGTCCGAGGATTTGGTCCCGTCCGCTATGTGGATCCGGCGGATAATCAGACGAAAACGCTCACCTTCCCCGGATTCCCGCAGTTCCTCCCGCGGGGTGTCACGCCACTCACCTGCGCGGACAATCCGGCGACCGCAGATAACGAAGCCGTTTGCGATGGACGGTTGTTCCCATCCGGTGTCTCACGGGTGCGCATCAATGGTGCCTCGGCCAGCTACAATGGGCTGCAAATGCGGCTCGACGGGCGAGTGCGACAGCAGTGGACCTACACGATCAGCTACACCTGGAGCCACACGATTGACAACTCGAGCGAGGTCTTCAACTTCGATACCGGGAACTCCGTCACCGTCGCCCAGAATCCGCTCAACATCACGCGCGCTGAGCGCGGGAACTCTGGATTCGATGTGCGCCATCTGTTCGCCGCGTCTTGGATCTGGGACCTCCCGTTCCGGCGCGATCAACGAGGATTTCTTGGACGGCTCATCGGTGGTTGGCAGTTCAACGGCATCGTGCGCATCCAGGGTGGGCAGTGGTTCACGCCAGTTCAGCAGCAACTCATCAATCCGTATGAGGACCAGCCCTTCGTCCAATCGTTCATCGGACGGTCCCATCTGCGTCCCTTCAACGGGAATCCGGCCGCGCCGGTTGATCGAGTCGGCATCACGGACGTGGATGCGTGCGTCTTCTACCGGCTCGCCATCTGTGGGACGAGCGGAGGACTCCCCATTCTCCGAACGAGCCCCACGGGCTTCTGGCTGTTGAACGACCTCAACCGAGGGGTGTTCACACCGGTCACGCCCAACGATGTGCGCGTGATCGTCAATGGGCCGGGAGCTGCGCAGCGGTTCGGGACGCCCTTCGGGACGCTCGGACGAAACACCTTCAAGGGCGACCGGTTCGAGGGCGTGGACCTGAGCGTCTTCAAGAACACGCGAATCACTGAGCGCATCTCGATCCAATATCGGTTGAACCTCTTCAATGCGTTCAACCACCCGTTCTTCGGCATCCCCAACAGCATCTTTGTTGAGCAAGCCGGGCGCACCTACTTCAACTTCCAGGAGAACGATGGCGGTCGCCGGACGATCGAGATGGCGCTGAAGCTCATCTTCTGATCAAAGCCCACGCGGGAGAAGGGATCAACTTCTCCCGTGTTCATTCCGCGGGCTGAGGGAAACTTCAGCCCGCTTTTTTTGTCCTCAAACGCACGCGAAGCTCAGAAGGCCGCGATGATTTCGCGAGTCGCTTGCATGAGTTGTTCCGCAGCGATACGGGAGAAATCGACCCAGGGCGGGGGATAAATCCCCACGATCAACACCATGAGAGCCGCCACAACAAGCGCTGTTCGCATGAGGGGGGTCAGTGCAAGCGGCGTTGGCTCTAAGACAGGCCCCATGAACATCGCCTTGATGAACCGCGCGTAGTAGTAGAGCGAGACGGCCGTATTGATTACGGCAATGACAGCCAGTGCCGCGAGCCACCGATTACCTGTTTCAATGAGCCCGGCGAAGAGGAAGTACTTCCCCAAGAAGCCCGCCGTCGGAGGAATCCCTGCCAGACTGATGAGGAAAATCGTCATCAAAACGGCCATGAGCGGGTTCGTATGAATAAGGCCGTTGAAATCCTCCACGCGATCTCCCGCGATCCCCTCGCGCCGCAAGGCGATGATCGCGCCCCAGGCGCCGAGGTTCATGAAAACATAGACGAAGAGGTAGATGATGAGGCCGACATATCCGGTTTGATTTCCCGCCACCAAACCGAGCAATAGGAATCCCGCGTGCGAGATCGAGGAATAAGCCATGAGCCGTTTGGCGTTCGCTTGTGTGATGGCCGCCAGATTCCCCCAGGTCATCGTCAGAGCGGAGACGGCTCCGATCAAAGCCATCCAGCCGAGGTCTTCCAACGACGTCGTCCCCCGCAGGGACGGCAATCCATAAACGAAGATGCGAGCGAAAATGGCGAAGGCCGCGGCCTTCGCCCCGACAGACATGAAGGCCGTCACGGAACTCGGCGCTCCCTCATAGGCATCTGGCGCCCACATGTGGAAGGGCACAGCCGCGACTTTGAAGAAGAGCCCCGCGACGATGAAGATCATCGCCAAGACCGCCAAAAAGCCCGGCCTTTGTTCCCCTGCAAGCGCCGACGCGATCTTCTGGAGATTCGTCTCTCCGGTGACGCCATAGAGCAAGGAAACCCCGTAGAGAAAGATGCCCGAGGAGAAGATGCCCAGCAGGAAATACTTCAACGCCCCTTCGTTCGATTTCCGATCCCCCTTGAGGTACGCGACGAGCACGTAGATGGAGATGGCCGCCAGCTCGAAGCTGATGAAGATGACCAACAAATCCATGCCGGAGGCCATGAACATCATGCCGACGGTCGCAAAGAGGATCAGGGCGTAATATTCCCCTCGCTGCTCACGCTCAATATCCAGGAATTTGATCGAAAGGGCGATGGCCAGCGCCGCCGTCACCAGAAAGATCACTTTGAAGACGATGGCGAAGGCATCCAGGACGTACATCTCATAGAAGCCGATAGCTTCATGCCCGCGCATGTTGAGATAGGTCTGCGCAAGCGTGGCCGCACTCGCCCCGATGCCTCCCAGCGCCAGATAGGCGGTCCATCGGCGTTCGCTCGCCCGCCGCCCGAGGTCGAGGATGAGCAGCAGACAAGCGAAGGCCGTCAGCACGATCTCCGGCATCAGGAACATCACCGCCTGATCCACCAACCACCGCCAATCGAGTCCCTGGAAGAGTATTCCCCTCATCCCCATTCCTCCTTCGACCTCAGCGCTCACGCTCGTGGATCACAGGCTGAGCGGACGCCGAAGGCTCTGGACGCGAGCCGGGGATGGACAGCGGCTCGCTGCGCTGCGCGCGTTCCAAGAGACCTCGCGCATATCCCGGTCGCACCTGTTCGACGACCACCGCCACCGGCTTCTCAAAATAGCTCAAAAACGGTTTGGGATAGATGCCGATCCAGAAGGCCAAGATCACCAGCGGGAGGAAATACGCCCACTCGCGAGGATAGAGATCGGGCAAATGCCGATTGTCCTCCTTCACCTCACCATACATCGTGCGTTGATAGAGCCAGAGCATGTATCCAGCGCCGAGCACGATGCCCGTGGCCGCGAAGGCCGCCCAGAGCCGATTTTCCTCGAAGACGCCGCGCAAGATGAGGAACTCCCCGATGAAGCCGTTGAGCATAGGCAGTCCAATCGAAGACATCGTCATGATCATGAAGACGGCAGCGAAGCCCGGCATGACGTGGCTCAGGCCCCGATAGTCGTTGATCATGCGCGTATGGTGTCGCTCGTAGACGACGCCGACGATCAAAAAGAGCGCACTCGTCGAGATCCCATGATTGATCATCTGCAAGACGGCGCCGTTCAGAGCGCTCGGATTGAAGGCGAAGATGCCGAGCATAATCATCCCCATGTGGCTGATCGAGGAATACGCGACCAACCGTTTCCAGTCCCGTTGGGCCATGGCGACGAGCGCTCCATAGACGATCCCCATGATGGCGAGAAAGGCCATCACTTGAACGACGCGAGGATCGCGGCTCGCATCAGGCAAGATCGGGAGATTGAAGCGGACGAACCCGTAGGTCCCGAGCTTCAACAAGATGCCGGCCAGGATGACCGAGCCCGCCGTTGGCGCTTCAGTATGCGCATCGGGGAGCCACGTGTGGAAGGGGAACATCGGGACCTTGATGGCGAAGCTCAGGAAGAAGCCCGCGAAGAGCCACAATTGTAGCGACAGGGGGATGATCGGCCCGCCGCCTAGCCGCGCCGTGCCCAGCGCTTGCATCGCCATGATGTTGAACGTCCCCTTGCCCTGTACGCCGAGTTGCACGGCCGACTCGATCATGCGATACATCGGCTCGTTCTCGCCCGAGATGAACCGAGCCGCTTGCAGGACGGCAGACTGAATCTCGGGCTGTCGGAGATAGTCGGGGAAGATGAAGTAGAGCTTCAAAATAGCGAGCAGCATCACGACCGATCCGAAGAGCGTGTAGATGAAGAACTTGATCGCCGCGTAGAGCCGATTCTCGCTCCCCCACACCCCGATCAGGAAGTACATCGGCACGAGCATCACTTCCCAGAAGACGTAGAAGAGGAACATGTCCATCGAAACGAAGACGCCGATGATGCCCGTCTGTAGGAGGAGCAAGACGACGTAATATTCCTTCACGCGCTCTTGGATGAAGCCCCAGGAGCAAGCGACAGCGATCACGCCGATCAACGTCGTCAGCAACACGAGCACGACCGAAATACCATCCACGCCCAACTGATACCGCGCGCCGATCTGCGGGATCCACTCCACATCCTCGATGAACTGAATCCCTCCCAATCGGCGATCATAGGTGAGTAACAGCAACGACGGGAGAAAGCTCAAGATCGCCCAGATATTGGCGAAGATGCGGATCGCTTGCTTGCGCTCCCGATGGAAGAAGAAGATCAGAATGAGCGCACCGAGAACCGGGAGCCACGTGATGATCGAGAGCAGATGATAGTCGGCGAGACGTTCCGGCGACATACCCCTCCCCCTACCACGAGATGATCAAATACAGGGCCGTGAGCAAAAAGAGGCCGGTCGTGATGACGAGCGCATAGTTCTGCGCGAATCCCGTCTGCGCCATGCGGAAGATGGTCGAGAAGAGCTTCGTCATCGCACCGACGGCGTTCACGAGGAAATCCACGACATAGAGGTCGAACCATCCGGAGATTCTGCTCCAGAAGACGGTCATCCAGGCCGAGCCATTGACGCCGCCATCTACGCCACGAGCATCCACGCGCCAAGAGAGCCGACTCAATCCGAGCGTCAGTCCGTTGACGAAGACGCCCTCATAGAACTCGTCCACCCAATACTTGTTCGCGCTGGCGACATAGAGTGGACGAATCGCGCGGACGATGGCCTCCAATCGGTCACGCCGCCGGAGATACAACGTCGCACATCCGTACATGACCCCGACGGCCAGAAGGACCGACGCGAGCATGAGAAGGTACTCGATCGCCGAATGCGCCTCCGCGTGAGCCCCAGCCTCGGCCAGCGCCGCATGGACGCCCGACGTCCCCCCATGCCCAGCCATTGGAGAAGCACTTCCCGCCGCGCGATGCCAGATCACCGGCTCCAACCACTTCTCGAAGTGATTCTCCCCCCCGAGCGACTTCGGCCACCCGATCCATCCGCTCGCGAAGGCTCCGACCGCCAAGACGATGAGCGGAATCGTCATCACGCGCGGCGATTCTCGAACCTCATGCCCACCATGTTCCTCATGCCCATGGGAAGCGCCGCTTCCCCCAGCGACGACGAATCGCGGTTCGCCCCAAAAGGTCAGGGCGATTAACCGCGTCATGTAAAAGGCCGTCATCCCCGCGCCGAGGAATCCCAACAGCCACAGCCATCGCCCGCCCGGAATCACGTCGGTTGAGAACGTGCGCCAGAGGATTTCGTCTTTGCTGAAGAAGCCGGAGAAGAGCGGAATGCCGCAGATGGCCAACCACCCCACCAGAAAGGTCTTATAGGTGATCGGCATGAAGCGGGCCAATCCCCCCATGCGTCGCATGTCCATCTCATGATGCAGCGCGATGATGACGGATCCCGCTCCCAGGAACATCAGAGCCTTGAAGAAGGCATGGGTGTAGAGGTGAAAGATGCCCGCAGCGAAGGCCCCCACCCCGCATGCTAAGAACATGTAGCCCAATTGCGAGATCGTCGAGTAGGCCAAGACCTTTTTGATGTCCGTCTGCGTGAAGCCCATCGAGGCCGCCCATACGGCTGTCAGGACCCCCACGAGCGCGACGACGAACATCATCGTCGGCGATTTTTGGAAGATCACGTTCGTGCGCGTGACCATGTAGACGCCTGCTGTCACCATCGTCGCCGCGTGAATGAGCGCAGAGACGGGCGTCGGTCCCGCCATGGCGTCCGGCAGCCAGACGTAGAGCGGAAGTTGCGCGCTCTTGCCCGTCGCCCCGATGAAAAGCCCCAGCGCGATCCACGACGCGAGCCCCCACATCCCGAAATGTTCCTGCGGCAGATAGGCCTCGCTCTTGGCCAGCTCCATCACCTCTGTGAATTGCAGCGTCCCGAAGAGCGAGAAGATGGCGAACATCGCCAGCAGAAATCCAAAATCCCCAACTCGATTCACGATGAACGCCTTCTTGCTCGCATAGGCCGCGTAGTTCCAGTGGAAGTAGTAACCGATGAGCAGATAAGAGCAAAGGCCAACGCCTTCCCAGCCGACGAACATCATCAAGAAATTCGAGCTCATCACGAGCACGAGCATCATGAACATGAACAGGTTCATCTGCGCGAAGAAACGGTAGAATCCCCTGTCGCCACGCATGTACCCGATCGAGAAGACGTGGATCCAGAAGCCCACGAAGGTGACAATGAGGATCATCACGGCCGAGAGCTGATCCAACTGATAGGACCACTCGATGCGCAAGGGGACAGTCTTGCCCGCGTCTGGTCCCAAACTCAAACGCGCGTCGCCGCCCACCACCCACGTGAACGAATGGGGAAATCCCCCAGCTTCGCTGGAGAGATACGGTCGCCCATGCGTCGGCCAATACGCCGTCGCGAACTCGTAGACCGCCCCGATCGAGATCACAAGTGAGAGGAAGACCGAACCGCACGCGATCCAAGAGATCGTTCGCTCCGAAAGCCTCAGCGTCCGGCCGAAGATTCCGAGAAACAAAGCGCTGAGGAATGGAAGCGCCGGGATGAGCCAGAGCAATTTCAACATGGCAATCCCCTCACCTCCCGAGAACGTCCCATTGTCTTCTCCCCGTTCACATTAGCCCAGCTTTTTTCAAGGCCTCGGCCAATTCTGGTTCTTTTGCGGCGTACTCCCGCAACGCCAGCTCCAACCGCCGCGCCCGCTCCTGCAGCTCCTCAATCCGCCGCACCGCCGGCGCCAACGCCGTCCGCCGATCCCAAATCACAAACCCCACCAACGCAAAAATCCCCGCAAAC
>JANWYV010000058.1 GCA_025055075.1 Blastocatellia bacterium | reverse complement strand
CTCGGTCATTACCACCACTATGCGGAGATCAGAGACGATGACGGGCGCGTGCGCGCTGCTTATGCCGGATGTCTGGCCGGTCGCTATCTCTCCGAAGCAGGTCCCCACTTCGCTCTCCTCGGAGAGATAGACGAGCGCGGCATCGTCGCGTTGAAGAAGATTCCGGTGGATGAACGAACGATCCTTGACGTAGAGGTGGACGTGACCGGAGCCGAGGACGAGGCGTCCGTGCGCGAGCGCATCCGTCAAAAGCTCCGCGAGTGCGGCGCTCGCTCGACGGACATCGTCTTCTTGCGGCTGCGTGGACGGCGATCGCGCGGCCTGCACGTCACGGCGACCGCCGAGGAATTCCAGCAGGAGCACTTCCATCTGGCCATCGCCGATCTCACGCGCCCGGCCTATGAGCTGGATCGGGCCGATCCTCGCACGGTGCAAGGCCGTTTCATTCATGAGATGCAGCGGCGCATCGCTGCGGCCTCCGATCCGCGCGAGCGCGCTCTTTTGGAACGCGCGCTCACTTATGGTCTGGATGCGTTGCTGCAGGGCACGGTGGAGCCGATCTATGAGGAGTGAGGCGCGCGCCCCTTCCGATCGGATAGCTCGTCTTTCGAACGTCGCGTCCGGCGAGGATCGTCCGAAGGAGGGAGAGCCGATGAAGATCGAACGCCTTCGCTGCATCGGCTTCGGAAAGCTGCGGAATCGCGAGATCGTCTTCGATCCGGAGAAAGTCAACCTCCTCGTCGAGGAGAACGAATTCGGCAAAAGTACGATCATCGCCGCCATTGTGGCGGCGCTCTACGGCTTCCCTCCGCGCGAGCGCACGACCTCGGCGACGCTCTCAGAGAAAGAGGCCTATCGCCCTGATGACGGCGGGCCTTACCAAGTGAGTCTGGAGGTGCGCGCTCTCGGGACGCGCCTGCGCATCTTCCGGGATTTCGCACGCGGCATCGCGCGCGTTTACAACCTCGACGAAGGCGGACGGGAGATCACGGAGGAATTCGTGCGGCAGCAAAAGGAGATTGGAGAAGTTCTCCTCGGCCTCTCGCGCGATCAATTCCTGAACACGTGTTTGGTGCGGCAAGCCGTGCTTCACGCTCCCCCCGATCTGAGCGATCTGTCGGCGCACCTGCAGCGAATCGCCGACGCTGAGGCCGGAGATCGGACGGCTGCCGAAGCCATGGATGCTTTGAAGAAAGCACTCGAGCAATTCCCGGCGTCCCGTATGGGGAAGGGATCGCTGCATATCGAAACCGAATTCAAACGCACGAAGGACGAGCTCGATAAGATCACCGAAGAGCTGAAAGATTTGGAGCGCAAGCGTCAGCAGATCGAGCCGCAGCTTCTCCGAATCCAAGAGATCGAACGGGAGATCGAAGACGCCCGCCGGCGACAGCAGCTCGCGCATTACTTGCGCGAGCGCGCCGAATACGAACGGTTGCAGCGCTTGCAGGAGCAGCGGGAAGCTCTCGAAGCGGAACGACATCGCCTGCAGCAAGCGTGCGAGGCGCTCGCGCCTTACGAGACGTTCCCAGCGGCGCAGCTCGCGAACCTGGAACGATGGATGGGGGCCCTCCGACAGATCGCGCACGAGCGCGCGGAGATCGAGAAGGAGCTGAATGATGGGCATCGCCGATACGTCGAGATCCAACAGGAGGAGAAGGCTCTGGGCGCGCTGGCATCCTTCACGTCGGAAGATCGCGAGCGCCTGATCGCGCTCGCTGAGCAGTACAAAGAACTCCAGGAGCGAATCCATCAGCAGCAGCAGAAGGTGCACATCGAGCAGCAGAAACTCGCCGAGCGTGGTTTTCACCTCGAAGAGTTCGAGCGATGGCATGAACGAGTGGGCGCACTTGAGCCGGAGGAACGTCGGCGCGTCCTCGATGCCAATGCGCATCGGCGCGATCTCGAACGCCGGATCGAATTCGCTGAAGATCAAAAGCGAAAGCACCTAGCCGTTTGCGAGGAGATCGAGCGAGAGCGCGAGCGCTGGCGTCAATGGGCAGGACGTTGGCTCTTGCTCATACAGTTGGGAATCTTCCCCTACTTCATGGCCACCATTCTTGAGTGGGGACGCGTGAGCGTGATCCTCAGCCTCCTGATAGTTCTGTGGTTCGGCCTTTGGCTCTTCTTTCGTCGGATCGCTCGAACCCATCGCCGATACGAATGGACGCGAGCCCAAGCAGAAGCTGATCGTCTTCGGCAGGAGATCGAATCCCTGCGCGCCGAGTGCGCGCACCTTGAGGCACAACTGCGCCCGCTGCTCGCGCGAACGAGCTTGGACTCGGGGGAAGCTTTGGCGCAGGCGTGCGCGCAACTGGAGACTTTGACGGCGGCACTACATCCGCTGTTTCTCGAGCAAGCTGCTCTTCGCGAATACGAGCATGAGCTTCAGCAAAAGCAAGATCTTCTCCGCGCGCTCCTGAATCGAGCCGGACGCTCAAGCGCCGAGCTTACGCTCGCGGAGATCGAACAGTTAGGTCGAGACCTCGATCGCCTATTGGACCTGAAACGCGAACGGGCGCTGTTGGAGCAACGCCTTGCGCACGCGCGCGCTAGGCGAGATAGCAAGCAGCAGGAGGAGCAGAAATACCGCGAACAGATCCTCGCGCTGTTTCGGGAAGCCCGCGTGCTCGATCTCGCGGAGACGAATCTCTCGGTGGAAGACCTGGAAGCCGCCAGCAAGCGCTTCCGCGACGGGGTCGCGCAACATGAACGCTTGCAGCAGGTGAGGCGCGAGTTGGAACGCGTCCAACGGGATTTGAAGAAACTTCCCGAACTCGCCGCGCTCCATGAGCGTCGTGAGCGCACGGCCCACAGCCTTCGCCGACGAGAGGCCGAAGATCCCACGCTCGCTTCTCACACGCCCGATCGCCCCGCTGAAGAATATGCGGCTGAGGCCGATCAGTGGAGCGCGCAAGAGAGAGCCCTTCGCGACGAGTTGCTCCAGCTCCGGACGCAGATCGCCGCGACTCTCGCGCACCTTGAAAAGCGACGTCCGGAATTGCTCGAACGCGAAGAGGAACTCGCGCGACATCTCAAGCGCATCGAGGGATTTCAGAAAGCCATTCAGCGCGCGCTCGAGGTCTTCGAACAAATCGCCCACGAGATTCACGGCCAATGGGCCGATGCCCTCACGCAGATTTCGCAAGAACTGCTCCAAACGCTCCCCACCGACTATGCCGCCCTCTATTTCGATCCGCGCACGCTCGAGCTGCGCGTCGCCCTCAAAGAGCGCGAGAGCATCCTACAAACGAACCAATTCCGCTCCCAACTGTCGCTCGGTACGCGCGAGCAGCTCGGCCTGATTGCCCGCATCGCCGTCAGCCGCTACCTCTCGCGCGACCGTCGGCTCCCCCTCATCTTCGATGAACCGTTCGCGAACTCCGACGATGAGCGCTTCGCCCAACTCATGCGGCTGTTGCTCAGCGACCTCTCGCGGGAGCATCAGATCATCCTCACGAGTTGCCATCGGCAACGCCACGAATGGTTCAAGACTCAGGATCCTCACCTTTTCGCCGAGCGCGTTCACTGGTGCGAATTGCGCTTCATCAAAGTCCCCTGACCTCTCCTCCTCGTGGGGATTTTCGGGAACGTCCAAATTTCTGGATGCTTTTTCCGAAAATTTGAACATCCGACCTTCACTTCATCCCGATAAGTGCCTAATTTTTCGACATCAAATGCTTAAACAGATCTTCGGCACAATATTTGCTTTCAAAAAGCCGGGAGACGATGTACAAACCAAACTGAGGAGGGCCGAATATGTTGAGACGGCTTTCGATGATCTCACTCCTCCTTCTGATCCTGGGACTTTTCCCCACCGCGTGGGGACAGGCCAATACGGGGCGATTGGATGGGACCGTGCAAGATCCACAGGGCGCGTACCTGGCCGGGGCGAAGGTGGAGGTGGTCAACACGGCCACCAATGCCAAGTGGACGACGCAAACCGATGCCCAGGGCGTGTTCATCTTCCCCGCGCTTCCGGTCGGCACTTACACCCTGACGGTTGAAGCTGCTGGGTTCAAGAGATTCGTGCGCGAGAACATCCGCGTGGACGTGGCTGTCTACGCCTCGGTGGACGTCAAGCTGGAAGTTGGCGGCGTCGTGGAGGAAGTCACCGTCACCTCGACGGGCGAAGAGGTCATCACCAAGACCAGCCAAGAGCTGACGACCGTCATCAGTCGGCGCCCGATCTTGGACATGCCACTGGTCGCCCGAAATCCCATAACCTTGGCAACGCTGGCGGCTGGGGTCACAACTTCGGGTGGGGAGCGAGCGTCGCGCATCAACGGCTTGCGCCAATCGGTCATCAACATCACGCAGGACGGGATCAACGTGCAGGATAACTTCCTCCGCTCGGGCGATGGATTCTTCATCATCTCCGCTCCGACGGTGGAGAACGTCGAGCAGTTCAGCATCACGACGAGCACGACGGATGCTTCGGCGACCGGAAGCGGCGCCGTCTTCATTCGTTTGGTGACGCCCAGCGGCAGCAACGAGTTTCACGGCAGCCTCTTCGAATTCCATCGGAACACGGTCTTGAACGCCAACTCGTTCTTCAATAACCTGACGGGGACGCCGCGCGAGAAGCTCATTCGCAACCAGTTCGGCGGACGCGCGAGTTTCCCCATCGTCAAGAACAAGATCTTCATGTTCACCTCGCTCGACATCACCACCTCAGCGAGTGAAGTCACGCGAAATCGAACGGTGCTGACGGCCGAGGCGCGTCAAGGGATCTTCCAGTATCGCGACACCAGCGGCCAGATTCGGACGGTGAACCTCTTCCAAGCAGGCGGCATTGGCCCCGACCCATTCATTATGCGGATCATTAACGAGCGGTATCCACTGCCGAATAACTTCCAGATCGGGGATGGGCTGGTCACGGGAGGATTCCGATGGAACGTCCCGACATTCAGCCGCGTCATCCGGCCGAGTTGGCGCGTAGATTGGCGCATCAACAACACGCACACGGCTGAGGCGATCTATCACCTGGCTCGTTTCGACACGGATAACGACACGCTCAACGGGTTCGAGCCGATGTTCCCCGGCATGAAGGGCGGATTCCAAGATTCGTGGCGCTCGACCGGTTCGTTCGCCGTTCGCTCGACGTTCGGGCCCAACAAGGTGAACGAGGCCCGCTTCGGGTTCCAGCGCGCTCCGGTTATTTTCGGTCGCGAATTCGATGCGTTCGAGCTGGGCGGGAAGTTCTACTGGGTAGATTTTCCCACGATCACCGACCCGCACCTGATCGGGATCACGAGCGACCGCAACACATCGAACTTCCAATGGCTCGATAACTTCGCTTGGATTCGCGGTCGGCATACGCTCCGCTTCGGCGGCGACTTCCGCTCGATCGTCGGGCATCAAACGACGAACACGACCGGGACGATCCCAACGCTCGTCATTGGCTTCAGTGCGGCTAATCCTTCGTCCCTGCCGGCGGCGGCCTTCCCGGCGAGCACGACAGCGACGCGCACTTTGGCGCAGAACGTCTATGCGATTCTCATCGGGCAGATCTCGGGCGTCTCGCAGACCTTCAACGTGAAGGATCCGACGTCGGGCTTCGTCGAGGGGGAGTTCTTCCGCAATCGGATTCGGCAGCGGTACTGGGGCTTCTACTTCTCCGACTCTTGGCGCGTGCGACCGCATGTGACGCTCAACTACGGCATTCGATACGAATACATGACCGTGCCGGATCAATTGAATCGGCTGGCGTTGCAGCCCGTCGGCGGTGAGGCAGCGTACTTCGGTGTCTCGGGCAAGGGGAACCTCTTCCGTCCCGGCGTGATGACCGGATCCCCGGTGATGCTCGATCTGGCGGGCTCCTCCAACGGGCGGAAGTTCTTCAATGAGGACCTCAACAACTTCGCGCCGAGCTTTGGACTGGCTTGGTCGCCGCAGGGCCGGGATTGGTTCACGCGCATCTTCTTCGGCGGACCGGGCAAGGGCGTGATTCGAGGCGGCTACTCGATCGCCTACTCGCTCGAGAGCGTGAGCGTGATCACAAATGCCCTGGGAAGCAACTCGGGATTCACCAAGACGGTCTCGTTGACGACGGCGGCGCAAGGGATCCAGGGTGGAGCGAACTTCACCTCCTTGCGCAACGGCTGGCCCAGGCCGACTATTCCGACCTTCCGCGTCCCCATCCCGCAACTGGAGAACTTCCGCGAGAATCGAGGGAGCGGGATCTTCGGCTTCGCGGAGAACCTGCGCACGCCATACGTGCAGACATGGTCGCTCAGCTACGGGCGCGAGCTGATGCCCAATCTCGCTCTGGAGATCAGCTATGTGGGCAATCGCGGCGTGAAACTCTGGCGCGGCATTGACCTCAACGAGACGAATGTCTTCGAGAACGGCTTCCTGCAGGAGTTCCTGAATGCCCAACGGAATCTGGCGATCAGTCGAGCCCAGGGACGTGGAGCGCGGTTTGATAATCAGGGACTGCCTGGGCAAGTTCCTCTGCCGATCTTCGAGACGCTGTTCGCCGGCCAGCCGCTTGCGTCGGGCTTCGGCAACTCGACCTTCATCCTGCGCCTGGACCAAAACGAGGCCGGGGAACTGGCCAGCCAGCTCTTCCTGAACTTCCTCAATGCTCTGACCGGTCCACGCGGCAACCTCCCGATCAATTTCTTCGTCGTCAATCCTGAGACGTTCTTCTCGGACTTGGTCACCAATGGCTCCTCGTCCAACTATCACTCGCTGCAGATCGAGGTCCGTCGGCGCTTCTCGGGCGGGCTGCAGTTCAACGCCAACTACACCTTCGGCAAAGCGCTCACGGACTTCGGCGGATCGAGCACGAATTTCGCGGCGTTCATCACCTTGCGCGATCCGCGCTATGAGTACGGGCGCGCGAGCTTCGACACACGGCATCGGGTCAATGCCTACTTCATCTACGAGCTGCCCTTCGGTTCAGGCAAGCGCTTCCTGAACACGAGCGGATGGGTGGACAAGCTCTTCGGCGGCTGGCAGATGAGCGGGATCTTCATCGCCTATACGGGACAACCGCTCTCGATCTTCTCCGGGCGCGGAACGATCAACCGCGTGGGACGCTCGGGCGGCAACACCGTGGACCTCATCGGGATGACGGCGGAAGACCTGAAGAAGCTCGTCCGAGTGCGCAAGACGGGCTCCGGGGTCTTCTACTTCGATCCCTCGTTGATCGGACCCGATGGACGCGCCGTTCCGAGCATCTTCGCCAATCCGCAGCCTGGACGACTGGGCTCACTCGGGCAGGGCATCTTGAGCACGCCCGGCTACTGGCGCTTCGACTTCAACCTGCTCAAGCGCGTGCGGATCACGGAGGCGACGACCTTCGAGTTCCGAGCCGAGTTCTTCAATCTCTTCAACACGGTGAGCTTCGGCGCGCCGACGACCGACATCAACAGCGTCAACTTCGGTCGTATCAGCGCTCACAACGGCGCCTACGATCCGCGGATCGTGCAGTTCGGCGCGCGCATCAACTGGTGAAAGGCAGCGATGGGGGTGATCCCTAGGATCGCCCCCTCTGCCTTCTCCGTCTCGCCTCGGCGGTTCCCATCCCCCGCCGAGGCGTTTTTTTATCCCGGCTTGACGTCTCCTTGGGCCGCTCATTAAGATATAGAGCGGGTGGGTGGGGATGTGGGGGAATTGGCAGACGCGCCTTATTTAGGTTCTGGTTCGGAAAGGAGTGAAGGTTCATGTCCTTTCATCCGCATCTCGTTGGGGTGGTAGCATAAATTAAA
>JANWYV010000057.1 GCA_025055075.1 Blastocatellia bacterium | reverse complement strand
ACGGGGACGGAGTTTTGCAAATTGGCGATCGCCGAGACGAAGTCGTTCGCGCGATGGCTCGTGGAAGAGTTGGAGCGGCGACTGCCGGGATTCGCCGAACCGCTCAAGATCAACGTCAACGGATGTCCGAACTCGTGCGGGCAACATTGGATCGCCGACATCGGACTGCAGGGATGCAAGATGAAGATCGAGGGGGAACACGTGGATGCGTTCGACATCCTGCTGGGAGGAGCTGTCGGTCGGGGCGCGACGTTCACGCGGCGCATCGGGCTCAAAGTTCCGGCTGCCAGGGTCCCAGACGTCCTCGAGCGTCTGCTGCGCGAATACGTGAGCCGTCGGCGACCAGGTGAGCGATTTCACGAATTCTGCTGGCGCCATAGCGAAGCGGAACTGCGCGCGATGCTCATGGCAAAAGACACAGAGGCCATGGAGGCTCCACCGTGGCCGGGGTCACCCCCACATGGCGTGGAAGGATGATGATGACTGGACATCTGCGGATCGCATTCGCTGGGCTTGCGGGCGCGAAGGGCGGGATGTGTTCGTGTCCCGGCATGGGCATGTGTCCTGGTGCGCCGGTGGCGGGCCCTCGCGACGATCGCAAGATGTGAGGGCGAGGCGAGCACTCGAAGCGAGGCCCGCTCTCGGGATCCCCGAAGCGGGCCTTTTCATTCGGATGGAGAAGGGAGGCGCATGGACGACATTGCGAGGAGGCGAGGGGAGCATATGGGCGAAGCGCATCATCCGGGGAAAGTGTATCTCGTAGGAGCGGGACCTGGAGACCCGGGATTGCTGACAGTGCGGGGGGCCGAGGTGCTGAGCCTTTGCCACGTCGTGGTATACGATGCGCTCGTGAATGAAGAGCTGCTCAGCTATGCGCCGGCTGAGGCCGAGCGCATTTTCGTCGGGGAGGCGCACACCGCGCATCGTCTGACGCAAGAGGAGATCCTTCGCTTGATGATTGATCGAGCTCGACGTGGGCTTCGAGTCGTGCGGCTGAAAGGGGGCGATCCATGCATCTTCGGACGAGGGGGGGAAGAAGCGATGGCGCTTCGAGAGGCGGGCATCCCGTTTGAGATTGTGCCCGGAGTCTCGGCCGGACATGCGGCTGCGGCGTATGCGGGGATTCCGCTCACGCATCGCGGTCTCGCTTCGAGCGTAGCGTTTGTGACCGGGCACGAATGCGCGGAGTCGCCGCGACCCGTGCGATGGGACGCCGTGGCGCACGCTGTTGATACGCTTGTGATCTTCATGGGAGTGCGTCAATTGCCGCGAATCGTCGAGCGGCTGCTTCAAGCGGGACGCGCGCCGAAGACGCCGATCGCCGTCATCGAGCGAGGGACCTACCCGGACCAGCGAGTGCGCGTCGCTACCTTGGAGACGATCTTCGCCCGCATGGCGGAAGAACCCATTCGTTCTCCCGCCTTGATCGTCGTGGGAGATGTCGTCGCGCTGCGCGAGGATTTGGCGTGGTTCGAAAAAGCTGAGACCTTCGCTGCAACCGCTGCCGTGAAAGGGAGAGAGGCATGACGTACTATCCGGTCTTCCTCGATCTGCGGGATCGCGAGGTCGTGGTCATCGGCGGGGGGACCATCGCTGAGCGAAAGGTGCGAGAGCTTCTTGATGCCGGCGCGCGCGTGCGCGTGATCGGCCAAACGCTCACGCCTGCGCTCGAAGCGTTGGTCGAGAGCGGACAGATCGCGTTCCGCTGTGGGGAATTCGAGGAGGCCGATCTAGAGGAAGCATGGTTAGTCCTGAGCACTACCGATGACGCTGCGGTGAATCGGCGGATCGCCGAAGCGGCCGCTCGTCGTCGGCTCTTCTGCAATGTCGCCGATGCTCCGGCGCTGTGCTCATTCCTCGCTCCTGCCGTTGTCCGACGCGGGGATATCGCGATTGCCATTTCGACGAGTGGGAAGAGCCCGGCTCTGGCTGTTCATCTCAAGCAGAAAATCGCTTCGATCATCGGTTCAGAATATGGCGCTTTGGCGCAGCTCCTCGGTCGAATGCGTCCGTTTGTGCGCGAGCGCATTCCCGATCCGAAGCAGCGAGCGGAGGTTTTTCGCTGCCTCATCGAGGCACAGACGTTGGAGCTGCTGCGCGCCGGAGAACAAGCCGCCGCTGAAGAGCACGCCCGCGCACTCGTCGAGCGTTGGGCGCACAGAGACCCTGGCATGGAAGAAACATCATGAGGAGGTGAGGCCGCATGAGTGAATCGCCCGTTCATCAGAAGATCGAGTTCTCTCCGTCCGCCGGTGTTCGAGGGGCGCGCGAATTATCTCCGGAGGAGATCGCTCGCCTCAATGAGGAATTCGCTGAGAAGTCGGCCGAGGCGCTCTTGGAATGGGCGCTCGAGCGTTTCCATCCACGGATCGCCCTGGCCGCGAGTTTCGGAGCTGAGGATGTCGTGCTCATTGATATGCTCTGGCGGTTACAACCGCGCGCGCGCATCTTCACGCTCGATACCTGGCGTCTGCCGACGGAGACGTACGACGTCATAGACCGAATTCGCGAGCGCTATGGGATCGAAGTGGAGATCTACACGCCGGATCCCACGGAGGTCGCCGAGATGGTGCGCGCCCACGGCTATAACCTGATGTATCGTTCGGTCGAGCTGCGAAAGCTGTGCTGTCGCGTTCGGAAGGTGAAGCCGCTTGAGCGAGCGCTCGCGGGATTGGACGCCTGGATCACTGGGCTGCGCCGAGAGCAAGCTGTGACGCGCGCGCAGATCGCTAAGATCGAGCGGGATGTCCTACATGGCGATCGCCTCAAACTCAATCCGCTGGCGGATTGGTCGTGGGAGCGCGTATGGGCGTACATTCGGCGCCACGACGTGCCGTATAATGTGCTGCATGATCGCGGGTATCCTTCGATCGGTTGCGCGCCGTGCACGCGCGCCGTTCAACCGGGCGAAGATCCACGCGCGGGGCGATGGTGGTGGGAGCGAAATCCCGCCCTTCAGGAATGCGGGTTGCACGTCGCCGCTGATCCCGCGCGCGTGGGCCTCGTGCTTTCGTCAGGTGAGGGGACGAATCCGTGAGGCGTATCGTCCACTGAGAGAGCGTTCGCAGGGGATCGAGGACCAATAGTGGAGGAGCGAGGATGCCGGTCGAGCTTTGGACGTTGGCATTTCTAGCGGGACTCGTCGCGCAGTTCGTGGACGTGATGACGGGAATGGGCTTTGGCGCCATCGCGAGCAGTTTCATGCTCGCGGCGGGGCTTCCTCCTCTTCTCGTCGTCGCGACGGTGAATCTGGTGAAGGTCGGGAACGGACTCATGGCCGGGCTCGCTCATTGGGGATTCGGCAATGTGCGTCGAGATTGGGTGATCCCGCTCTCGATCTCTGGCGTGGTCGGCGCACTCGCTGGAGCAGTGCTCATCACCCGATTGTCAGAGGAGATCATCCGCCTCTGGGTCTCGGTGGCGTTGCTTCTGCTCGGCGGATCGCTTCTCTTTCGCTTCTTCTTCACGCGGGAGGAACCTCTGGTCCAAGGGATCTTCTCCCGACGCGATCTGGGATCGAGTGCAAAGACTCCGGACGATCCCGCGAGGGGGGCAAACGCTGGGAATACTCTGCTACTTGTCGGCATCGGATTCGTGGCCGGCTTCTTCAACGCGGTGAGCGGAGCGTATGGACCGGTGGTGACGACGCTCTTGATGCTCACGCGAGGGGGACATCCGCGCTACGCCGTCGGGACCGTGAGTCTCGCTGAGCTATTTGTCGCCGGTGCGAGCACGATCGGGTTGTTGCGCGCGCTGGGGACCTCCAACTTCCCGCTCTGGCTTCCGATCGCCGTGATGGCCGGTGGGATCGTCGCTGCTCCCTGCGGGGCGTATCTCTGTCGCCACCTCCCTGGACGAACGCTGGAAGGCCTCATCGGCCTGACCGTCATGAGTCTGAACCTGTGGAACGTGCTGCGCGCTTTCGGATGACGGCGGCTTACTCGGATCGTCTCTTGGCGAGCTTAGCCAGTTTTTCCTTGAGGAGTTCGAGATGGCGGCGAGCGTAGGCGATCTGGGCGATCAGACGCAGCGATGGATTCTCCAAGCCCGAGAGGAGCAGGAGCGTGCGCGCCGGATCGGCGGTCGTGAGCGCTGCGATGACGCGCTCAAACATGCGCGCGATGTCCCGTTCGGTGACGCCAATGACCAAGCCCATGTTCCTGACGTTGAATTGAAAGCTGACGCCCAACCTCTCCGTGAGTGCGTCCGGCTGATTGAGCGGGCCAATGGCTTGCGCGAATGCCTCGAACGCGCGATCCGCCTCCAGCGGAAGGAAGGCTTCGGCGATCAAGACGAGCGCGCGCGCTTTCTCGATGGAAGCGGGCAAGCGCCGGATTCGAGCCTCGGCTTCTTGAAGCATAGCGAGCGCAGCATCTCTCTCCTTTTGTGCCTCGAGCTTTTGAGCGATTCGACCAAACACATAGGCGAGCCTCTCCGGATTTCTCAGCTCCAAGGCACTGCGACGAGCAGTCTCGATCTCTCCTCCTGCGAGCGCGTGCTCGGCCCATCGGTAATGGACATAATCGGAGACCTCTGCGCGTAGCGCCAAGTCGCTGAGACGGGGGAGAAGATCCGCCGCGGTCTCAAAATTGTTGGCGGAAATGGCCGCGGAAATCGCTTGGAAGAGAAGCGCATCTCGCTCCTCGGCATCTTTCGTGCGCTCCGCCTGTCGAAGCAGATCGGCGAGCCGTTCCTCTGGGCTGAGCGCTCGTTTCGCTTCGGTGGTTTCAACCTCGGTTTGTTCCCGAGCAGGGAGTTTGAGCGCGAGCTGGTTCAACAGTCCATCAACCAGCGCCGTGCGGTCAGGAAGGTATTGTTGGACGTGTGGTCGAATAACCGTGAGGAGGTGATAGAGATCGCGCGGATTCGTGAACCAGTCCGTCTGAGCGAGTCCAGGGGCCAACATCGGGTTCAACGCAATTTGGACGTGCTGAGCGAGAGCTTCGGTGAGAATGCTCAGATATCGCGCTGCGTTGATCGGATTCACCGGCGGCGGCTCCGAGCCCGCGCTGAAGCGCATGGGGAGTCTCCAATCCTGGGCGACGTAGGAACCCAGTGGGATCAGCTCGTATAGGAGGGCTGGAGTGTTTCGGGTCGTCGTTCGGAGCGCTTGAGCGAAGAGCTGATCAGCTAATGCAGCATCCTTGGAGCGAAGTCGCATGAGGAACATGACGAAGGGTTGGGTGACTCCTTCGCTCAACGCGGCAGCAGCGGCTTCGGCAGCGTTCCTCGGGTCTTTCTCAAGCCACAGATTGGCGAGGTCAATGAGCGCGCGAGCGCGTTCGGAGCCCGTGGCTTGTCGCATCCGGCGAACTTCTGGATCCTCCTCCCGCTTGGGCTCGCCCGTCTCGCTCTTTTCGACCTCCAAGCTCTTGGCCAGCTCCGTCGCCAAAGTGGGATCAAGCTTGCTCACTTTCGCGAGGATTTCTCGGCGCAGCTCATCCGGAGCGCGCGTGCTGCCGATCCAGGCGCGTGCGCCTTTGGGTCGCTCTGGAACCGGAACCCGGTGGGTTTCCTCGAAAGCCGCACGAAAGAGTTGGCGGGCTAACGGCTGATCCTGCTCCCATAAGGCTTCGGCGATCGCCGCATAGCTGCGGATGCGCACGACGGGATCAGGGATGTCTTGGGCCAAGTCATGCGCCTGTCGGAGAAGCTGTATGGCCTGTTGCCTCTCTCGCTCTAAAGCCTCTCGCTCTTCATCCTGCTCGGTGCGTGACGGTTGAGCGCCGACCTTCTCTTGCTCTCTCGTGGAGGGAGAAGCGATGCTCCGTCCCAGAGGGGACGGAACCTCGGCGCCAATGAGAAGAAGCGCGAGGAGCCCAATAGATATGCCTTTCGGCAATCGGCGAAATCCGTTGTTGGTCATGGCCCGTGCCCTCCTTGCGGAAATTCGCGCCATCCATGTCATCATTCACGCGGGGCTATTCCCTCGGTTCCACAAATTCCCTCGTTCTCGGCTGTGGAGTATACTCCTGCGTGATTCGCGAGGCGAGAAGAATGGAGGACTCGGACGATGAAGGAGAAGGTGCTCGTCTCCTGGAGCGGAGGCAAGGATAGCGCGATGGCTCTGTGGGAGGTTCAAAAAGCAGGGACGTATGAGATCTTGACCCTGCTCACGACAGTGACCGAAGCCTATGATCGCGTGAGCATGCACGGGGTTCGTCGGACGCTCCTGGCTGCGCAAGCGCGCGCTCTCGGCCTGCCGTTGCAAGAGGTCTTTCTCTCTCCGGAAGCGAGCAATGCCGAATATGAGGCTCGGATGGAAGAGGTGCTTCTGGCGTATCAGGAGCTGGGCGTGCGCACCGTCCTCTTCGGCGATATTTTCCTCGAGGAGATACGGCAGTATCGCGAGCGGAATCTCGCGCGGATCGGAATGCGGGGGCTCTTCCCTCTCTGGAAGCGCGACACGCGCGAGCTTGTCCGCGCTTTTTTAGCCGCCGGATTTCGAGCCATCATCGTCTGCGTGGATTTGAAGGTCTTGGATGCATCGTTCGCCGGACGCATGGTAGACGAGCAGTTTTTGAACGACCTCCCTGCGTCCGTTGATCCCTGCGGGGAGAACGGCGAGTTTCATTCCTTCGTCTTCGACGGGCCGATCTTTCAAAGGCCCGTGCCTTTCACCAAAGGCGAGATCGTCACGCGCGGAGAGTTCTGCTTTTGCGATCTCCTTCCAAGCCCTTCCTCAATGTGATCCTGCAATCACCCGGGATTGAGGCTTCGGGAGGTCGAAAAGTTTTGAATCGGCCCTTGGATCCCTTCGGGCGTATTCGCTGCGATACGACCCTTGGCCATTTCCCGCCGTAGCTGAAAGAGGACTTCTCACGCGGTGCCTATGGGATGCATGTGAAGCGAGCTGCAAGCCGAAGGACAGAGGGATCCCTTTGCTCTGGAGCGACGAGCTGCTCTCTCGAATGGGGAAAATCCTCCGCGCGCCATGAGGGCGCACGGAGGATTCTCAAGCCTCACGCTCTATTGCCGATTTCCGAAATCCCGATGGAGGGCGGACTGTTTCGGCCGCAAATCAACGTGGTGAATCCCCGGCGGAGGCGGAGCCGTTTGTCGCCAATTCGGCTGGAGGATTTCAGAGACTCTGTATCGCCCGGGCGGCAACCGATGGAAGCAGTAAGCGCCGTTTTCATCTGTGACGGTCGTTCGCACGACCGTCCCCTGATCGTCCCGCAGAACGATCGTCCATCCAGCGAGCAACTGTTCTCCGGCGTCCATCACTCCATTGCCGTTGTTATCCCGGAAATTCACGCCGCAGATCGCTCCGCCCTCGCAGCAGAGATCGCTTCCGGCTGTGACATCGCCCGTGAGATTGAAACCGGCTTGGGGGCCAAGAGGAAAGCCTGTCGGCCCACCGGTGACGACGACTTGCACGCAGTTGAGGCCCGCGCGAAAGTCCGAGGCCGTGATCGTCAGCGGATTCGGCTGCGCGTACGAACGCGAAGGCGTCACGCCGATTAGGTTTCCGTTCAGGAACGCCATGGCCTCATCGGCTGCCCAGAGCGTGAGTCTCATATTCGCTTTGGGAAGGTCGTCCGCGTCCAGGCAGAAGCAGCGTTGGAATACGTATTGCCCCGTCCGACGAACCCGACCAAGCTGATCGGCGGAGATCCATTCTGAGCGCGGCTGTTTTCTCGTCGCCGGATTAGCGATCACCGTAGCCGGACGTGGTTCTGATGTGTTCGGATCCGGATCCTCGATGACCACCCACCAGCCATCCGGGTCGCTCAGAGCGATTGTAGACGAGAGGCGTGGGTCCCATCCGGTGTTGAGGATCTCTGACTGATCGTCACATTCCTTCGGCTGTGCAACGTCCTCTGCTCGCATGTTCGGGAACCGACACATGATGCAGTCGTAGCGCTGGATCTCTTGGAGGTATTCGCACGTGAATGGGCAACTTCCGGCCTGTTGGCCGCAATCCACCGCTTTCGGATAGCCGGAAACTGAGACAGGAGTGTATTTGGTGCACGAGGCTGCTCCCGCCACCCAGCCGGATAGTACGGTCTCTGAGAGAGTGTAGGTCCCGGGAGCGAGATTGAAGAGGCAAAAGCCCCCACTGTTGTCTGTCTTAATCGTCACCGAGTTGCCTTGATTATCCGTGATAGTGATCGGCCAGTTGGAAAGCGCAGGCTCATTGGGATCGCACTTGCCGTTCCCATTCAAATCCCGACACTTCTTCCCGCACAACAGACAACCCGTCGGACAGGTGAGATTCACGACGGTGGAGCAGGTTGCTTCATGAGGCCCGCAGGGAACTGGTCCGTATCCGACTTTCCATCCAATCGTGAGTGTGCCGCCAGAGGTGCCGCCAAAGTTAAGGCAGAATCGTCCAATGGTCGTCGTACCCGTGGGGATGAAGGAACCCGAATAGGTCAGTGTGATCGGCCCGGGCCCGGGAACGGTTCCTGCAGAGAGAGCCCAGTTAGGGGCTGGATTCACCTGGATGAAGGGCTGATTCGCCATGAGCGTGAGGTCAGACTTGAGGCAGGTGGAAGAGGGAAGTGTATTGTCCACTTTCAGCTCCCAGCAGCATGCTGGACCTGTTTGTTGCAATGAGAACTGAACGCTCGGGGAGAATGCTCCACAGTCGTCTTGGCCTCGAGGCGCTGCCCGAGCTACGCGTGTCGTCACTTCCGGTTGAAGGCGTAGACCGGGCAAGATCAGGAGAGAAAGCGTGCCCGCGATGGCGAGCACAGTGAACGCGGCTCGCTTAGCACGCACCCTTCGATTCCTGATGAGGCGTTCCTCCTCGTTCTTTAATCAATTAGGCCCCTTTCCCGCCGAAAAGGCAGATCCCCAACGCGCATATTGGCGAAGCCGCTCGGTCAGAAACAGAACCCGACAGAGACGTAAGGCGGCAGCGGATGGAAGGGATGACACAGGAAGCCGATGCATGTCAGTAAGAGCACGAACGGGGGCGATGGAATGAACGTGAGGCTGAAGCTGATCGTCGGCCCCACGCAGCCGGTGAATGCCATGGGCTCCACAGGTTCTTCAGAGGTCGTCGCTTGACACGTTGAAGTCGCCGTGAGTGTGAGGGCTTCCGATGTCGCTGCTGATGGGCCGGCTACGGGCTCGATTTGAGCATCCATCTGAGCTCGGACAATTCCTGTGACATCGCGGAAGTTGATTTTCCTGGTCGCAAAGTCCACGTCGATCTTGTAGCTCCCCGGAGGCAGCAGTGCGTTCCCTATGGTCATTGGGCTTCCTAGCTCCATGACGCCAAGCGTCGGTCCAGAGCTGGTCGCCGGGGCCATGGCTATCGGCACATTGCCGATCTGAAAGAGCTTCCCTTGGGACGGATCCACAGGGACGCCGAGCCGACTGGCTGTGCCCGAGAGCAAGCTGCGCACCTGTCCGAAAACGGTCCCCGCTTCCCCTTCCAGGCCGCTAGTAAGCAGCACACGCAGACACAGTTGCTCCCGAGGTTCCCCGACCGAGATGGGGACGAACGCGGTGGTGAACGTTTGCGCTCCTCGTCGCCAACTGACGGTCAGGTCATTCGGAGTGACCGTCGCGAAGATGGGGAATTGGGAGACGGGAAATTGAAACGTCGTCGTCTGCCCAGTCCTCAGCGAGCGGGGACCAGCCTGCGTCGCCACCGGTATTCCATTCAAGGTGAGCGTCACGCTCAGAATCTCGATCGTCTCAGGCGCGACGGACGATCCGCAGATGTTCATGATCGTCACTGAGAAGCCTTGCTGGGCTCCGGGGACTTGAGCCCACAGGATCGAGCGACCGGGAAGCCAGATCACGAGGCACAGCATGAGAAAAATGGGAGCGAGCCAACGTTGTCTCTTCATAACTCCACCCCTCCTTGCATTTCATTGTGACTTTTGTGGCCAGAGTATGCCCGGGTCAGGGAGCGATGTCAAGCACGAATTTCCACCCTATTCAAGGGCTTTCGAACGTGCATGCTCTTCAAAAAGAGAGCTGGACATCTCCGGACATCGCTTCCGAGAAGCGTTCGCGCACAAGATCGCGTCACTGCCGGGGCGCAGCGAGGAGGCTCTCGATGGCCTCCTTAAAGGCCGCGTAGGGCTGAGCACCGACGATCGTCCTTTGAACCTTTACCCGCGTGCCATCTGGCTCTAAAAGCCCTAAGAAGAAGGTCGGCGTCCCGCGAATCCCTGCTCGCCGTCCTTCCTCCAGATCGCGGCGGATCGCCTCAGCGTATCGCCCCTCTTGCAAACACTGTTGGAACTTCGGGAGATCGAGGCTGAGCGCTTGAGCATACCGCGTGAGGGCCTCGATCTCCAGCGCCCCTTGGTTCTGGAAGAGCTGCCCGTGCATTTCCCAGAACTTCCCCTGCTCGCCAGCGCATCGAGCCGCTTCGGCCGCTTTGAAAGCATGCCGGTGCATGGGCAAGGGGAAGTCGCGCACCACGTATCGAATCTTCCCCATCTGGATGTATTCCCGCTCCAGTTGAGGCAACGTCTCCCGGACGTGCCGCGCACAGAACGGTCATTGGTAGTCGGAGAACTCGATGAGAATCAGCCGAGCCGTCTTCTCCCCCTTCCATGCCGCGCCGTCCAGGTTGAGCACGATCTCGCGGGGCTCGGCCGCTCGTGGGGCTAGCAGCGCGGTCAGAAGGTCTTTCAGCTCCTGAAGCTGCTTCTCGATCCGCGCTTGTCCAGCCTTGAGCGCCTCGATCTCTCTTCTGAGCGCCTGAAGTTCCGACTCACCCTGTGGCTGTTGCCAGGAGAAGCTTGGCTGAAAAGAAACGAGGAGCAAGACGACTGAGGCGATTCCCAGGATCGTCTTCCGATGTGCGAAGCTCACGCGTGCCTCCTTTCGGCATCCTATTTTCGCACCTTGCCGGTGAGAAGAGAAGGCCAAATCACTCCCTGGGATAATCTCGCGGCGTTCCGAGCATCTGCCCGGAATACCTGTGGAAGCACGTGATAAGATCTCGCCTCCGCATGCCTTATCGAGCAACTGATACCGCCGATGGTTCACAAAGCCTCGGGCAGAGAGGGCGCAGGGCCTTGAACCGAGAAGCTCTCCGCGATCCTCTTGATTGCGAGGGGACAGCGGGCGGCTCCTCAAGGGCCATCCCGTAACGGATTTCGTTGGGCGGAAATCGCTCATTTTTGTCCACACCGACAGCCACACCCTCCGCAGTCTTTCTGTTTAATTGTGATCCCGACAGGCGTGACCAGGGTGGGCGAGACATCATCCGGCTCGATGCTGGTGAGCAAAGTCGGGAGCGGAGAAGCTGGTGGTCCTCCTGAAAGAGAGACTTCGGCCACTTGCGTGTAGGATTCCCCATCGGGAGATCGTGAGGTCGCCAGCCACTGGCCGTTTTCATCTCGCCGGATGCGATAGAGCCAGAACTTCCCCAGCCCAAAAGTGAGGATCGTCTCGCGCCCTCTGGCCAAGTCTTCTATGCTCGCGCGCTCCATCCCGTTGATGTATGTCCACGCGACGATCCCATCCTGATCACTGGCCACGGCAACCGTCCAAGCGGCATCCGCTCGTATGAGCGTTGCTCCCGCGGCGATCGCGTCCCGCGCCGCACTCAAAAGGGTATTGGCTGCTCTCACAATAGCCTGACCTGCCGATGGCAGAGGCATTGCATCCGCTCCACCGGTGCCAATGGGCAGCTCGATCTGCGCATCCACCTGAACGGTTCTGTCTTTCTTATGCCAGTCAATGATGAGAGTCGGGGGAATGAGTTTGCCCTTCGCCGTGAGCTGGTAGCGTGGCTTCTGGGCCTCATCCTCGGTCGGGCGAACACTCACCTCCATAGGCGTCTGCAGAAGTATGCGGCCACCCAAGTCCTTAAACTGTGCCCACCATGATCCGGCAGGTGGATCACGAAAGACCCTAATGACGTAAAATCCCGAGGGCAGGGCCGAGCCCACTGGCAGCCAGAGAAAGACGAGCAGAATATCTACTCCTTGCGACAGCCGCTCCAGCGGGAGATCTCCCGCATCCCTAATCATCGCATTAACGACAAGCGGGGGATTTCCGTTGAAAGCGAAAGCGAAGTTATCAGTTTGCACCAAAGCTCCTGCTTGCCTTCCTATGGCTTGAAGCGCGCTAGCGACTTCAGACCGGAACGTTTCGTTCGCCCTTTGCAACCGTTCTGCCGGCGTCTCCACTGTGAACGCGAGTGGGCACGTGAGTTCAACCGGTAGTCCTTCCCTCGGCCGTATCGAGATCCGCAAATTACGCGCTCCCGGCGAAGCATCCTGGAAGATCGTGATCGTCCCGGTGTAGGTGACTTGCTGCGTCAGAGGGAGAAAAGTGGTCTGAAGCAGAGCAATCTCCACACCGCCAGGCGAGAGCGTCATGCTCGTCGCCGCTAACATCTGCTGCGGCGTCATCGTTGCCATGAGCTGGGAGAGCGCTATGTGAGGACCCAAGGTGATTGTCGCCGATAGGGTCGTCGCTTGCATGCCGCTGTTAGGCACAACGCTGCATGAAACCGACCCTTGAGCGGCTGCGTGTCCCCCCGCCATCGAAGGGCCTCCTGCAACATCAAGAGGCCACACTCCATGCGGGAGAAGTGCCAGAACCAGCAAGAGGCTCGCAGTCATTACGCCAATTGCCGATCCATCACCCAGGAGGCGAGAAAATCTCCCGAATACTTTGGGCGTCGGAATACGCGCGATCGTTCGCATCAGGCGACGCAAAAGCGTTCTGTTAAGCTCCATGTTCTTCCATCTCCGAACGGATGTTAATGATGCCGCTCATGCTTCCATTCTCTAACAATGTGGCGGGGATGATACCGAATTGAGGGGGCGATTTCAAC
>JANWYV010000056.1 GCA_025055075.1 Blastocatellia bacterium | reverse complement strand
AGATGAGGACTGGGCGAGGTTTTTTGCCGTGCATCACGAGGAATGGAATAACGCAGCGAGTCGGCGCTGTCGGTAATCGAAGATGTGACGGAGCGCTCGTTCCACCCAGAGCCGATGAGCTAGGTCGCCGATAGGACCAAGAGGCAAGGCGTAAAGCACGTCGTCTGTGATCAACGTTCCATCTTGATGCGGTTCGAATCGGTGCGTGTGATGCCAAAAGCTATAAGGGCCTCGGAGTTGGACGTCTACAAAATACCGTGGGGGATCATAGGCAGCGATATAGCTGGTCCATCGGACTGGGATGCCGAGGAGGAGTCGGATTCTGTAGTCAATCAGCGCTCCCATGTGCATGGGGACTGGAGACGGCGTGAGTAACTCGAAGCCTAGTTCGGGAGGAGTGATCTCAGCTAGATTCTCAGGACGCTCGAAAAAAGGGAACACAGTCTCAACTGGCTGCCTGACCCATAGCTGACGAAAGAGCCGATGAATTTGCATAATCTATCGCTGGTTAGGTTGCCCACAATTCTACACCAACTTCGGTTCCATCGGTTCTCGGTCACAACGGGACTTCGTTATGGCGACACACCATTGGGTGAGACTGACACAGATCACACGAATCGAGATCGAATCGCACTTAAACCGCCATCCACGGCAATGACCATCCCCGTGATCCAGCTTTGCGCGGGATCAAGGAGCCATTCGATAGCCGCAGCTACATCCGACGGTTCGCCAATTCTGCCAAGCGGATGCATGGCTATCGAAGCCTTGAGCAAGCTCTCGTTGCTCGTTAGCCGATCCGTCAGCGGCGTGCGAACGAGCCCCGGAGCGACACAGTTGAATCGAATTCCGCGAGAGGCATACGTAGCCGCAGCCGAAAGCGTCAGACCAATAAGACCAGCCTTGGCGGCCGCGATGGCTTCGTGATGAGCCACCCCCACGCGCGAGACGACCGACGAGACTAAGACTACGGATCCCCCCGTCTGCATCATGGCCCGCGCCGCCGCGCGGACAACGAAAAACGCTGAGGTCAAATTTACATCCAGCGTCGTCGCCCACTCAATGTCGCTCGTCAGATGCGCTGGCTTGAGTAACAGCGATCCAACACAATGAGCAACACCGGAGAGAGGCCCATTGATCCGAATCGCTTCGGCGAAAAAACGTTCGACCTGATCCGATCGAGTCGCATCCACGACGATGGCATGAGCCCCCAGCTCTTCAGCTAACCGCGTGAGCTTAGTTTCATTGCGGCCACCGATAGTAAGCCGAGCACCCTTCGCCGCCAGTCTCCGGCATAACTCCGAGCCGATCCCACCGGTCGCTCCAAGCACTGCATAGCTCAATGGCTCGCTCATTGGTTCATCCGCCAGATGACGAAATTCAAAACGGCAGCGAAGCTGACCCATCCCAGATATGGAACCATGAGCCAGCCAGCCGTCGAAGAAATGCGCCAGAAGGAGAGCATCGTTGCTAAGATCATGACCCAGAGCGCAAAGATCTCAACCAGCGCGGCCCCCGGATTGCGGAGCCCGAAGAAGATCGCCGACCAGGCCATGTTGAGCGCAAGCTGCACGCCGAAGAGCGCAAGCTCCCAGCCCCACCCGTGCCTCCGCCACACGAGCCACGCGGCCACGGCCATGCTCGTATAGAGCGCTGACCAAACAGGGCCGAAAACCCAATTCGGAGGCGTCCATCCGGGTTTACGCAGCGAAGCGTACCACCCCTCAATCTGGGGAGTCGTGAACCATGATCCGATGCCAGCGACCGCGAAGCATATTCCCAGGAAGATTCCCAGGGCGATTAGCTCATGGAAGCTGAAGCCCAACAGCTTCTCCTTGAGTGCAGCGCTCATGGATCTCCCAAGACCTTTGCGCGCGGGGCAACTCCCCGCCATAATTTCCGAGGAAGTTACCCCGCGAATCAGAAGCTGGCGATCCTGGAGGCGTGGCGCAGGATTACCCCGCCCTGCCAGTGATGATCGTCCTAGCAAATGAACAGATCCCTACTTCAGCTAGGTCCTGGCTTACGCCCCACTTTTTGCCCCCTTCGCGAGTAGCGTCAGACTGTAAATCCCAGCCAAGCCGACTACAGTATAGATGACCCGGCTCAGAAAGGCAGTATTCCCTCCGAAGATCGCCGCCACGAGATCGAATTGGAAGATGCCCCACAATCCCCAGTTCAACGCGCCAACGATTATCAAAACTAACGCGATTGTATCTAGCGGGCTCCTCATAAGCTCCTCCTTCCATCAATAGTTTTTCGGCAAGAGCACAGTATCAATGACGTGGATAACGCCATTACTTGCCACGATGTCCGTCTTGATCACTCGAGCGCCCCCTACTATGACCCTGCCTTGCATGCTTTGAATCTGCAGCTCATCTCCGCTCAGTGTCTTCACCGATCTGAGCTTGACCACATCCGCCGCCATGAGCTTGCCCGCTACAACGTGATAGGTGAGTATCTTCGTGAGCCGACTCTTGTTCTCCGGTTTCAGTAGATCATCCAGGGTTCCGGGTGGAAGCTTTGCGAAAGCCTCATCATTTGGAGCGAACACCGTGAAAGGTCCCCTCCCCTTGAGGGTCTCAACCAAGCCGGCTGCTTTTAACGCCGTAGCCAAGGACTTGAATGTACCGGCCTCCACGGCTGTATCCACAATATCCTTCGATGTGGCCGTCTGCATGTGCTCGGACCTCACCGAAGAACCCAGGAAGAAAAGAGTGAGACAAACGACCGCTACGACTTTCTTTGTCATCTTCGCCTCCTCCTTGAGACTGGTTTTTCATGCATAAGGCGAGTAATTATACATGCTGTCCAGTATTTGTCAACTATAAGTGCAAGTTTTCTTGAAATGAGCACGAAAAGTCTAGACGAGTCATAGACAAAGAGCTATACTGTGATCCCTATGACCGAGAAAGCACTCTTTTCAATCAAAGCAGTGGCACAGCAAACTGGCTTGACGCCATACGTGATCCGAGCATGGGAAAGACGCTACAAGGCGGTTGTCCCGAGACGAACCCGGACCAATCGCCGCCTTTATTCAGAAGCAGATATTGCCAAACTTCTTCTACTGCGTCGCGCTAAAGAGCGAGGTTACAGTATCGGACAGATCGCACAGTTACCTGTCGAAAAGCTATTGGCGCTATTGAACGAGCCCTCGCTTGGGACAAAGGTTCAAGAACTGCCTTCCGATTCGGACTGGGAAACTCATCTGCAAGCTTGTTTTTTGGCCGTCGAGAGATTTGATGCGGAAGGACTCAAGCAAGCCCTCGCTCATGCTGGCGTCACATTGGGATGGCCAGTTCTCATAGAACGAGTCCTCTTCCCCTTGATGCACAAGATAGGGGAATGCTGGCGCAATGGGTCTTTGAGGATCGGGCAAGAGCATTTGGCATCGGCTGTAATCCGAGCTTTTTTAGGAAATCTGGAAATGGCCCCCGCTCCTTCGACGACGGCACCCATATTGATCGTCACAACGCCTGTCGGTCAACTTCACGAGATCGGGGCATTAGCGGCTGCTGCTATCGCAACTTCAGAAGGATGGCGCGTGACATACTTAGGTCCGAATCTTCCTGCTGAGGAGATCGCTAACGCGGCCCATCACTGCCGGGCTCGGGCTGTAGCCTTAAGCATCGTGTACCCACCGGACGATCCTCATCTACCCTGGGAGCTCGAGAAGTTACGCCGCTATCTCCCTGCGCACGTGCCCATCTTGGTCGGAGGGCGTTCTGCACACGCCTACGTGGCGACGCTAGAACGTATAGGCGCGATTTTGGTATCCGATTGGGCTAGCTTTCGGACCTTATTGGAATCATTGAGGCTCAACCCGGTCCCATAACATTAAGGGACCGACGTTGATGGGAATCTGCGAGAAAGCGGCGGCGAACACATCGGGAGCGGGCACAAACAGGCAGAAGGCGATTTTCGGCCTAAAGCGTAACGACGGCGATCTCATCGTCGCGGTGGCCTGGGTTTTTGCCGTTGCCTGCGCGTTCGCCCACAGCGAGGACAAATCCATTTCCGCTGTTTGTGAAAGCTTCGCTTTTGCTCGACCATCTTAATTCGACACCGCCGGCACGTCATGCGATGCTCCACACGCTGATAATGAACGAGCGGTTGGGTGTGTTCCAACCACTTGCTCTATATCTGCTCAGGATCGGCGCCCGATTCACAAGGCCTCGCTGTTGAGCGAGCTGTTCGCTCGGCGATGTGAGCTGCTCTACGATTTCTCGCGCACCATCTCATCGCGACCAAGTCCCGCGCGCCTCTTTCGACATTAACCTGAGCCCGGCCTTGTTGAGATAGGTTCTATTCGCGGCTCACGCCTGTTATCGTGCTGCTCGAAGACACCCCGAGCATAGTCGAAGAGTTTGCTTGTTCGTTCGCAGTCCCCGTGCGAGGAAACTATTTCTCCAAGCACGATGTAAGGAACGATCTCAACCGTGCCACCGACCGTTGCGCTCGCCAGCGAGCCAGGTTCCATCCCCGCCAATCTCCAGGCAACGCTCCATATCGGCGAACCAGCGTCGCCGCCAGTTCGCATCGTCCTTCTGGAGCCACCTCTTCCAGCTTGTCCACCAGCACCGGGACGGCGTCAGCGCCGAGACGCGCCAGGTACTTCACGTCGGCTGCTCGACGTTCCTGATGAGAGAGGTTATACCGCGCCACCAACGCAGCCGGGTTAACAAGGTTGAGCACGCCGAGAACGACGACGGCAGCGACGATCGTCCCCAAAACCACACCCGCAGGTCGGCCTCGCAGCACCGTCGGTACGAACACCATGACAACAACGGCGATCCACAGCAACACCGCGCCGCCGTAGAGACGATCTTCGGTGAGTCCATACGCGCGCACGTAGAGACCGAGTCGCCAGACCGCCGAGGCCAGAACCAGGACTGTGAGTCCAAGCTGCGCCGCCATCAAAGCCCGTAGCCAATTGGCCGAGCGACCCTCCGCCGGACCGGCAGCAAAGGCCGCCCCATACACCAGCGGAAGCGAGAGCCCGGCTGCGACAATCATCTGAAAGAATCCACGCCGGGCATACTCGGCGTAGGTAAGACCGGTCTGGTTCCGCACGAATGCCTCGCCGCCGAACAGGCTGCTCGCTTGTACTCCCACAAAGAGCGCAAACACAAGCCCCGTCGCCCCGAGGATCATCATGACCTGAACCTGCCCCAACCGGATCACCGGCAGTGACGGCAGAGCAAACGGACGAGGCGCGGCATGCGTCCAGAGGTAACCCGCCGCCAGCCAGGTCAACACAACTGTCAGCAACAAGTGCGAGAGAATGGACTCAAACCTGACGCCGACAAGTGAACTCACCATCTTGTTGAACAGCGGATCGGCGGAGGCAAACAGAGCACCAAAGATGAGGACGGCAGGGATGGCAAGAAGCAGACCCACGCCGACTGTCGCTACGGTTCGCCAGGCAACGGGAATAGATCCGATATTTCGCAGAAGATCGGCGCCGCCGGTCACCGTGCGCCAGGCCGTGCCGATGGCGGCAGCAACCAGGTCCACCACTCCGGCCGTGCGCAGCCCACTATTGCCGCCCCGGATGAGCGGCAGACACGCCAGAGCGAGCGCGGCGAGCAAATCCATAGCCAGCAGCGGCTCTGAATCGCGCACGGCCCACATCGCGGCGAAGAACGCCGCCGCCAGCCAGGGCCAGCGCACCGTCGTGCTTCGGTCTTTCCCGTTTGTCCTGTCGGCACAGGCAAACCGGTCAAGTGCGGGTCGCAGCGAGACAGCAAAGGCTGCCGCCGCCATCGCCGTCAACCCCAGCGCAACGTTGAGGCCCCACACAGGAGCACGCAACAGGTGATTCCCCAAAAGTCCGAGAGCAAGGGCGAGGAGAAGCAAATCCCAGATCGTGCGCAGCCCCAACATGGCCGAAATTGTAAGGCGCCCTATATGGAACGTCAACGAGTGCGGATAAGCGCATTAGAAACGGCGATCCAAACGGAAGGCTCGGCCTGAGAAAGGGTTATGAAACGGTGTGACTTTCCTTGTGATGAACAGAAAGAGGCGCCTCACCGATTCGGCGGTGGAACAGATGAAAGGGCTTCGGCCGATTGCGCTCTCAGATATTGCGCATGGACCTGTTCGGCTTCCGCCACGCGCCCACTCAAGCGCAAGGCCGATTCCAAGTGAGCGAGCGCGCGCAGCGTATTTTTCACGATCGTCAACCGGAACGCGCTCGCGAAGCGAGCAAGGAGGAAAGAGGCGTGAGAACGCAGGACGGGCTCACCTTGATCGGACTCGTCGCCGGTTCGCCCAGAGTCTTACCTAGTCGCTCGCTTCGTAAGTTTCGCCGCATATGCTGTTCAGGCGCAGCTCGCGAGACGCTTCTCGCTCGACATGCGCGGGAGCTCCGGTTCGTGATATGCTTTCTCCTCACAGAAAGGAGGAGTTGCCGATGCCGTGGATCATCAGAATGCTCCTGCTTCTATGCACGAGCTTGTTCGTCCTCTACGGATACGTGATCTGGAGGCTCGCGTGGGCGCTCTCGCAACGGACTGGACAACCGGCTCGAAGATGGCAGAAGCGATTATGGCTTGTAGCCGCGCTGCTGAACCTCTATCCTGTCGTCGCCATCGGAAGCTATGCGCTCGATGCCTCGTTCTGGCGAACAGCGTTTCGCGGAGGACATCCGATCGTGGATGCTTTCTTGACCTATCCCTTCTGGATCGGGCTGCTCGTCACGCTTCAGCTCTTTCTGCTCTTTCTGTTCCTTGATCTCGCCCGTGTGATTTCCCGCCTTTGGAGGAAGAACTTCGAAGCATGGATCGTGCGCTTGATGTTGGGCCTCAGCATCGTCGTTCTCATCTATACGCCGATTCGGGCCTACGTGGACACGCGTCAGATTCGCGTGCGAGAGCAAGTGATCGCTTCGGAGAAGCTCCCCGCCGATGTGGCTGAGCTGCGCATCGTTCATCTCTCCGACCTGCAACTGGACCCGCGAACGGACGCTTCCCTGGTGAAGCGCTACATCGAGATGGCGAATGCTTTGCGGCCGGACCTAGTCGTCTTCACGGGCGACACGGTGACCTCCGGCACCGAATATATCGAATCGGCAGCCGCGTGGCTTGGCACCGTGCGAGCTCGATACGGGGTCTACGCTTGTCTGGGCGATCATGACTATTGGGCCGACCCGCGTCGCGTTCCCGAGAGTTTGAGCCGCCATGGCGTTCTCCTCCTCGAGGATGCCTCACGCTCAATAGAAGCCGGCCCTGTATCGCTGCATCTCACGGGTGTGACGAACATCTACCGCCGGCGACCTTCGCCGGAGACGCTCGCGCGTCTGGCGGCGGAGAAGCCAGCCGGGCACTTTTCGATCCTGATCGCGCATCAACCGTCGCCCTCTTTGGTGCAGTGGGCGAAGGCCCATGGGTACGACCTGTTTCTGGCCGGACACACGCATGGCGGACAAATCGCGCTCCCGTTCTTCGGCTTTCGTCTAGCGCTGGCTCGATTTGAGACGCCGTTTGTCTCCGGCACCTATGATGTGGGCACGCTCTGGGTGAACGTGACGAATGGTCTCGGTCTCACCGCCGCCCCGTTGCGATTCCACGCTCCGGCGGAGATCGTCCTGCTCCGAATCGTCCCAATGCGAACGGAAAGCGCGAGGTGATTCCGCGGGTTCGATGCACGGGTCCAGACGAGCGGCTCTCTTGACTTGCCCAAGCTCCGCCATAAAATTCCATCCCCGTGTATCCATGCAGGCGAACAAAGGAGTAAGGCCTATGATGAGATCGAAAGTCCTGGCTCTCGCGTTCACGGTCATTTGTTCCTCACCGAGTCTTGCCGAGTTCCCTATGGAATCGGGAGCGATGACTCGCCTTTCGGGGAATCAACAACGTCCTATCGCCGTGCGGGCCGGTCGAATGATTGATGTGAAGAACGGACAAGTGCTGGAGAACGTCGTGATTCTCATCCGCGGCGAGCGGATCGAGGCGGTGGGACGCGATGTGATGATTCCAGCCGATGCCGAGGTAATTGATCTCAGCCGCCACACGGTGCTGCCCGGGTTGATGGACATGCACACACATCTGACGGGCGATCCAAGCTACGGCTATTCCGATCACCGCTTGCACGAATGGCCCGGATATGCCGCGCTCATCGGTGCGAAGAATGCGTGGCGGACGCTTCTGGCCGGATTCACGACCGTGCGGAATGTGGGCGCCGCTGAATGGGCAGATGTCGCCTTGCGCGACGCCATACGGAACGGGATCGTTCCCGGACCGCGTATGTATGTCTCGACGCATGGCATTGGGATCACGGGTGGACACTGCGACATGAATGGCTATCGCCCGGATCTCTGGCCTGAACCGGGGATCGAGCGCGGCATCGTCAACGGCGTGGACGAGGCGATCAAAGCCGTGCGGTATCGAATCAAGTATGGCGCCGATCTGATCAAAATCTGCGCGACCGGAGGCGTGCTCTCAGCCGGAGATGGCGTCGGCCTTTCCCAGCTCACGTTCGAGGAGATTCGCGCCATCGTTCAAACGGCGACAATGGCCGGACGTCGCGTTGCGGCTCACGCGCACGGGACCGAAGGGATCAAAACGGCCGTTCGCGCGGGCGTCGCTTCGATCGAACATGGCTCGATGCTCGATGAAGAAGCGATCCGCTTGATGAAGGAGCATGGCACGTACCTAGTGCCCACGCTCATGGCGCTTGAGACCGTCATCGCTGGGGCTAAAAGCGGGAAGCTCGCTCCCTGGTCGGCGAAGAAGGCGTTGGAGATCGAGCCGTATGCGCGCCGTTCGATTCAGATGGCGATCCGCGCGGGCGTCAACATCGCTTTCGGGACCGATGCTGGCGTCTTCCCGCACGGGGAGAATGCCGAGGAATTTCGCCTTCTCGTACAAGCCGGGATGACGCCGATGCAGGCTATTCAGAGCGCGACCGTGCACGCCGCGCGGTTGCTCGGGGTCGAGAAAGAGCTGGGAACGATCGAGCCGGGGAAGCTCGCCGACCTCATCGCCGTGCGAGGCGATCCGCTCCAGGACATCACGCAGCTCAAGCAGGTGGATTTCGTCATGAAAGGCGGAGTCATCTACAAGCGCGATGGTAGGGAGGTGCCCTTCGTCCCGGCGCGATGAATCGCAGAGGGATGTTATGAAGCTGGAGATGAACGGTAAGCGCGCGCTCATCACGGGAGCCTCGAGCGGCATCGGTCGAGCGACGGCCGAGCGCTTTTTGGAGGCAGGTGCGACGGTCACGCTCGTCGGGCGTCGGGAGGTGGCGCTCACTGAAGTCGCCGCCCGCTTTCCTGATCGCGCGTATGTCCTTGTGGCTGATCTCACAGATGAACGTCAGTGCGAGACCTGCATCGCTCGCGCCGTCGAATGGATGGGCGGCCTGGATGTGCTCGTCAACGCTGCGGGGATCCTCAAAAGCGGAAGCTTGGAGACAACATCGCTTGCGCTGTGGGACGAGATGATGCGAATCAACGTGCGCTCGATCTTCTACCTGATGAAGCTCGCCGTCCCGCATCTGGAGAAGACGCGCGGCGCGATCGTGAATGTCTCCAGCGTCACAGGCCTGCGTTCGTTTCCGGGCGTGCTCGCCTATTGCGTGAGCAAAGCCGCTCTGGACCATCTCACGCGATGCGCGGCCTTGGAGCTGGCGCCCAAGGGCATTCGCGTGAACGCCGTCAATCCGGGCGTCGTGCAGACGAATTTGCACCGGGCTGGAGGGATGAGCGAAGAGGAATACGCGGCTTTTTTGGAGCGAAGCAAGACGACGCACCCGCTCGGGCGCGTCGGAGAGCCTCACGAAGTCGCCGATCTCATCCTCTTCCTGGCGAGCGATCGCGCGAGCTGGATCACGGGCGCGACCGTGAGCATTGACGGCGGGCGCGCGCTCACGTGCGCTCGGTAGGTTCCGGCCGATCGAGGACGATTCGCGGAACGGGTGCGCGCGTCGGCTGCGCGAAGAAGTGGCGAAGCTGCTCGGCGAAATCGGCGACGTCGAGACCGCCGAAGGGCGTGGGCACTTCGGCCAGATGAGCGAGCGCCCGCTCGACCACGCGGTGAGCCGCGCGCCGATTGCCTCGATGAAAGTGATGGAGCGCGACCGCGGCTTGAATCAATCCGTGATAGAAGTGTCGCTCCGTCCCCACCGAACGACGCCAGAGGATCTCCAGCCATTCGTGCGCAGCGAAATATTCCCCTGCGTTGAAGCAAGCAATCGCCCGGAGATATTCGGGAGGGGTCATGGGCGCTTCCCGACTCATTTGTTCGTCGTCGCCTCCTCTTCTTCCTCGCGACCGATGAGCGAGGCCGAAGCGACCAGATCATTGGGCGCGAGCTTGATCAACCGAACGCCTTGCGTACCGCGTCCCGTCTCGCGAATCTCGGAAACCTCAAGGCGCAAGATCTTCCCTTGCGTCGTGATGAGCATGACCTCATCGTCCTCGCGCACGGGCATGACGGCGACCACTCGACCATTGCGCTCGGTCGTGCGAACGTTGATCACCCCCTTGCCGCCGCGCGCTTGGACGCGATACGCTTGAAGCGATGTCTTCTTGCCAAAGCCTTTCTCCGTGATCGTGAGCATCTGCTCATCTCCACGGACGGCGGCGACGCTCACCACGTAATCCCCCTCCCGCAGATCAATCCCGCGCACGCCACGCGCCTGTCGGCCCATCGGGCGCACGTCGTTCTCATCGAAGCAGATCGCCATCCCTTGGCGCGTCGCGAGGAAGATCTTCTTCTGTCCATCGGTCAACTCCGCGGCGATCAGCGCGTCGCTCTCGTCCACCGTCATCGCGATCAATCCGCTCGCCCGCAACGAATCGAATTCCGAGAGGGCGGTCTTCTTGATCACTCCGTTGCGCGTGACCATGACGACGTACCGATCCGGAACGAACTGCCGGACGGCAACGATGCCGGCGACCTTCTCTTCGCTCGACATGTAGACGAGATTCGTGATGGCGCGCCCACGACCCGCCGCTTGAGCCTCGGGGATCTCATGCGCCTTGATGTTGTAGACCTTCCCCCGATCGGAGAAGACCATGACGGTGCTGTGCGTGGAAGCGACGAAGACTTTGGTGACGAAATCCTCACCGCGCGTTAGCATCCCGAAGCGACCGCGCGCGCCGCGGCTTTGCTGTCGGAAGGCCAGCAGCGGCGTGCGCTTGATGAACCCACTATGGCTCACCGTGATGACGACTTCCTCATCGGGGATGAGGTCCTCCAACTTGAACTCCGCCTCTTCATCTACGATCTGCGTCCGACGCGCGTCGCCGAATTCCTTCTGGATCGCCCGCAACTCGCGAATGATCACGTTGCGCAACGCGCGCTCGCTGCCTAGAATTTCCTTCAGCTCGGCGATCTTCTTGATGATCCCCTCGTACTCCTCGACGAGCTTCTGCCGCTCCAGGTTCGTCAAGCGCTCGAGCTTCATGTCGAGGATGGCCTGCGCCTGCGCTTCGGAGAAGCGAAACTGCCGCATGAGCGCTTCGCGCGCTTCTTTCCCAGACTTCGAACGACGGATGAGAGCGATGATGGCATCAATACGATCGAGCGCGCGCTTGAGACCTTCCAAGATGTGGGCTCGCGCTTCCGCCCGCTGCAATTCGTATTGCGTGCGTCGTCGCACGACCTCGCGTCGGAAAGCGATGAACTCCTGGAGCATCTCCAGGAGATTGAGAACCTTCGGCTGACCGTTGACGATCGCCAGATTGATGACGCCGAACGTCTCCTGCATGGGCGTGAGCTTGTAGAGCTTGTTCAAGACGACCTGCGGCACGGCCTCGCGCTTCAGCTCGATGACGATGCGCATCCCCTCGCGATCCGATTCGTCGCGGAGATCGGCGATGCCTTCGATCCGCCGCTCCGTGACCAGCTCGGCGATCTTCTCGATCAATTTCGCTTTGCTCACCTGGTACGGGATCTCGGTGACGACGATCGCCTCCCGTTGCAAGGATCCCCGTCCGACGCGATCGATGGCCGCGCGAGCGCGCATGATGATCGTCCCTCGTCCTGTGAGATAGGCCTGCCGAATCCCCTCGCGTCCGTAGATGTACCCGCCGGTCGGGAAATCCGGTCCCGGGATGAAGCGCATCAGGTCTTCGACGGTCGCCTCGGGATTTTGCAACAGATAGATCGTCGCCTCAATCACCTCGCTCAGATTATGCGGAGGAATGTTCGTCGCCATCCCCACGGCGATACCGGAACTGCCGTTGACCAGAAGCTGCGGGAACCGCACAGGCAGCAGCGTTGGCTCCTTCAACGACTCATCGTAATTCGGCTGAAAGTCCACCGTGTTCTTGTCAATGTCGGCCAGAACCTCCTCGGCGATCTTCGCGAGCCGGACTTCGGTATAGCGCATAGCTGCGGGCTCATCGCCATCAATGCTCCCGAAATTTCCCTGTCCCTCGACGAGGGGATAGCGCATGGAGAACGGCTGCACCAAGCGCACGATTGTCTCGTAGACGGCCGCGTCCCCATGCGGGTGGTATTTTCCAATGACATCTCCCACGACGCGCGCGCTCTTTTTGAATGGCTTGTCGTGCGTGTTCCCCATCTCGTACATCGCCCAGAGGACGCGCCGATGTACGGGCTTGAATCCGTCGCGCGCGTCCGGCAATGCGCGGCCGATGATGACCGACATAGCATAGTCCAGATAACTGCGCTTCATTTCCTCGTCGAGGTTGACCTGCAACTTGTGTTGCGCCTCCATCATCGCTCTGCTCTCCTCCTTAGGGAATTTCCGAAAGCCGCCATCGAAGCACCTTCGCGGATGCCGAGCAGCTCTTTTCGACCGGCCGACATCATTCAACGGATCGCCACTGGGTGAAGGACGAGGGTGGGTCCTTCTTCCGGTTCGCCCTGCCGACGCTCACGCACCGAGAGATACCAGAGCGTCGAGAGCACAGCACCGAGGAACAAAAACAGCAGGAGGACGAGCAGCGCGCGCGCCACCGTGCGCGAAGCGACGCCGCGTTGCTCATCCGGCGGGTCCTCAATAACCTCCGGCGAATCACCAGTGGACTCTGGGGCAAGACCTTCTGGTTCGCTCGCCGCTATACGGAGCGCCTCTGAGGGGCTTGTCGCCAACCCCGAAATCGTGGGGACGAAGCGAACGAGTTCGTCCCATAGCTCTGGATCCACGACGTCCGGGAGCCGATCGTCCCGCTCCACATGGAGGAGAACGAAGTCCTCCCCTTCAGGCACGGCTTCGCCCCCAAACGCGGCGAGCAGCACAGTGATATTGTCATCTCCACCCCGCTCTTTGGCTAAGCGCACGAGCGCCTCGGCCGCTTCGGCCACATCCGACGCGCCGAGGACGATCTCTTGCATCTCCGCAGCCGCGACCTTACTGGAGAGACCATCGCTGCAAAGCAGCACGCGATCCCCCCGCCGCACCTCCAAGCGATCCATGACGATCACCGTGTGCGGGTGAGCGCCGAGCGCTTGCAAAATCACGTTCCGATAGATATGCCGTTCGGCTTGCTCCTCGGTGAGGAATCCCGCTTCGACCAAACGATGCACGAGCGATTGATCTTTGGTGAGTTGGCGAATTCGCCCGGCGCGAATGAGGTACGCGCGGCTATCCCCTACCTGCCCGAGATAGAGCCACCCTCGATGATACGCCGCCGCGGTGAAGGTCGCGCCCATGCCCATGAGCTCCGGACGTTCCTGGCTCTTCTCGTAAATGAGGCGATTCGCTTGCTCCAGGGCCAGGCGCAAGCGCTCGGAGAATGGGAGCTGCGCATATGGAGGCCTCGTGTCGAAGCGATGCATCAAGCGAGCGACCGTCGCGACGGCCAGATGACTGGCCACCTCTCCAGCCAGTGCCCCCCCCATGCCGTCGGACACGGCGAGCACTAGGCCGGACGCGCCGATCTCGAAGCGTCCCACCCCTTCGGGCACGCGCGTCCCATCGGCCGCCGTCCAATATGCTCCCTTTCCCACATCGAGAATGAGGAAATTATCCTCGTTGTTCGGTCGCACGAGCCCAACGTCCGTGAGGGCATGCAGCTCGACGACCACTCGCGGCTCATTCGCCATACGGGACATTATACGGTTTCCGCTCTGCGATTTCGAGTCATCGCGCGGGGGACATCAGATGCGCGCTAGCGCTTGATCGAGATCGGCGATGATATCCTCGACGTCCTCGCACCCGACCGAGATCCGAATCAACCCGTCGGTGATGCCCAAGCGTTGACGCTCTTCGGGCGGCACGCTGGCGTGCGTCATCGTCGCCGGATGCGAGATGAGCGTCTCAACGCCACCCAGGCTCTCGGCCAGAGCGCAGAGGCGAACGCTCTCCAGTACTGTGCGCGCCTTCTCCAACGAACCGACGTCGAAAGCGACCATGCCGCCGAATCCCGACATCTGGCGCCGCGCTAACTCGTGCTGCGGATGGGACGGCAGCCCCGGATAGTAGACGCGCTCGACGCGCGGATGCTCAGCCAAGAAGCGCGCCACCGCGCGCCCATTCTCATCATGTTGCCGCATCCGCAGCGGCAAGGTCTTGATGCCCCGCAACACGAGCCAAGCATCGAGGGGCGAGATGATCGCTCCGGCAGCATTCTGCACGAATTTGATCCGCTCCGCATCCTCCGCATCCCGCACCACGAGCGCGCCGCCAACACTATCACTGTGGCCGTTCAGATATTTCGTCGTCGAATGTACGACCACATCGGCCCCAAGCTCCAAAGGCCGCTGAAAGTACGGACTCATGAACGTATTGTCCACGACCACGCGAACCCCGTGCGGACGCACCCGCTCCGAGATGGCGCGAATGTCGGCCAGGATCATCAACGGGTTGGTCGGCGTCTCCAAGAAGACCATCCGCGTCTCCGGCCGAAGCGCTTGTTCAACCCACGCGACCTCGCGCGTATCCACGTAGCTGAACTCCACGCCGTACTTCCGCCACACGCGCTCGAAGAGCCGAAACGTCCCGCCGTAGACGTTCTCTGACACGATCACGTGATCCCCTGCGCGCAAGAAGGCCTCCACGAGCGCATTGATGGCCGCCATCCCCGAAGCGAAGGCGAAGGCCGCCGTTCCTCCTTCCAGGGCCGCTAGGCATCGCTCCAGGGCAAAGCGCGTGGGATTCTGCGTACGTGCGTACTCGTAGCCCTTGTGCTTTCCCAACCCCTCCTGCGCATACGTCGAGGTTTGATAGATGGGAACGCTCACGGCTCCCGTCGCGGGATCCGGCTCGCTCCCGATGTGGATCGCTTTCGTCGCGAACCTCATCGCTTCTCCTTCCCACTTAATATTTGGCAAGCTTGGCGAGCCCCCGAAGGATCAATGGCCGAGGCCCCCTGCTCGATGTAGCGAATGATCCCCTCCTTATCAATGACGAACGTCGTGCGACGAGCTACGCCGCGCTCTTCATCCAGCACGCCGTAGAGCCGAGAGACCTTGCGATGGAAATCGCTGAGCAGCGGATAGCTGATGCCCAGGTCCTCGGCGAACCGCTTATTCGCAAAGGGGCTGTCTACGCTGATGCCCAGGATCTGCGTCTCCATCGCTTCGAATTTGGCCACATCATCCTGATAGGCCTTCAGCTCGCGCGTTCAGCCTCCGGTGAAAGCGAGCACGTAGAAGGCGAGCACGACGTTCTTCTTTCCCCGAAAGTCGGACAAGCGCACCGGACGATTATTCTGATCCGGCAGCGTGAAATCGGGAGCCGGGTCGCCCACCTTCAGATGGGTCGAAGGTGCAGCGCGTTCCTGCTGGAACGCAAGCGGCGTCCACACTCCCGAAAGGAAGAACAGGACGAAGCCCAGAGTCATCGCGTATCGAAAACTTGCTCTCCTGCTCATCGTTCCTCCTCGCGAAATGATCCCTCGCTCCCCTCTCCCGAAGCCTGCGCCTGAAGGGACGTCTCGGTCACGTCCCCGGCTTTCGCACTTCGCGCACCCGTTCGAGATATTTCCCCGTCTCCACCTCGATGCGCACGATCTCCCCCTCTTTGATGAACTGCGGGACGAGCACCTCCATGCCGTTCTCCAAGATCACGGTCTTATAGGTGCTCGTCTCATGCTCGCGCAATCCAGGTGGGGCCGAGACGACTCTCAACTCCACGACTTCCGGGAAGACGACGTTCACCGGCACACCGTCATACATCTCAACCGGGATGCGCATGTTCGGCTGCAGGAATCGCTCCCGATGCCCGATCGCCTCGCGCGGGAGACTGATCTGCTCGAAGGTCTCCGGATTCATGAAGTAGAAGTCCTCGCCGTCAGTGTAGAGATACTCCATCTCCTGGCGTTCGAGCATCACGTCCTCGAGCTTCTCATCGGGATGGAAGCGCCACTCCTTGACGTGATTGGTCCGAAGATTCCGCGCCTTGGCGAATATCATCCCGCCGAATTGTCCGCCGCCGGCGTGGTATTCGGCCTCAATCAGGCGATACAACTCGCCCTCGATCTTAATCACCATGCCCGCTCTGAGGTCGGCCGCTACGATCATACTTCGCTCCTCCCCCTCAGCGTGGCTTCATGATTTCGCCATTAATGTACGCCGTCCCCGTGCTGAAGGCAAGGCCGCGCCTTTCCCCGCGCGATGGCCGTCGCGTATACTTGGAGCATGAGAAGCGCAGCAGGGAGAGATGGATCGAGGCGGAGATGGTTTCGCTGGCGAGAAAGAATCTGTTTCACGATCGCGTGCGCTTCGCGGTCGCTCTCCTCGGCATTCAATTCGCCGTCGTGCTCATGACCTTGCAGATCGGCTTCTTCCTGAAGTTCATGACCAATGCCTCCGTCATCATTGATCACATTGAGGCCGATATTTGGATCACGGCGAAGAATTTGAAGAATTTCGACTTTGGCCTGCCCTTCTCCGAGCAGAAGCTCTACGAAGCGCGTCGCGTCCCGGGCGTTCTCTGGGCTGAGAAGTTCCTCATGGGCTTCAGTTATTGGAAGATGCCCGACGGCGGGCAAGAGACCATTCAGGTCATCGGCTTCAATCCGGAGACGCGAGTCGGTGCCCCGTGGAACATCGTCGAAGGGAATCTCGAAGACGTGAAATACTTCACCCAGATCTTCATTGACGAGGCAGACCGAGAACGCCTGGGCTTCCCGCGTGTGGGCGACGAGGTGGAGATCGTCGGGCACAAGGCGCGTATCGCCGGGATCACGCGCGGTGCGAAGTCCTTCGTCGGCAGTCCTTTTGTCTTCACCTCGTTCAAGAACGCTTTGAAACTCTCCTTCATTCCGCCGGGGCAAACGGTCTATGTCCTGGTGAAGGTCGCCCCCGGATATACGGTCGAGGAGGTCAAGGAAAACTTGGCGCGCACGCTCACGGGCGTGGACGTCTACACCAAGCGCGAATTCAGTTGGAAGTCGCGGCGATATTGGCTGCTCGTGACGGGGGCGGGGATCGCCCTGCTGAGCACGGCCTTATTGGGACTGTTGGTCGGAACGGTCATTGTGGGGCAAACGATCTACGCCTCCACCATGGAGCATCTCAAAGAGTTCGGCACGCTCAAGGCCATCGGGGCCTCGAACGCCGATCTCTATCGCATCATCCTCACGCAAGCTCTTATCATGGCGGTCATCGGCTACGCGACGGGCATGTTGCTGGCGCGCGCGTTTTTGAGCGTGGCGCGGCGAGCCGGGTTAGAAGCGTATCTCCCGCTCGAAGTCCTCGCGGGCATTTTCGGCCTTACGCTCATCATGTGCGTCGGGGCCTCGATCCTCTCGATCTACAAAGTCACGCGACTTGATCCAGCGCTCGTCTTTCGGAGTTGAAGTGTATGGACGCGCCGTGGCTCGTTCTCGAGCGAATCAGCAAGACCTATGGCGAAGGAGCTTCGACCGTGGTCGCCGTGCGCGAGGTGAGCTTGGAACTCGGGGGTGGGCGCTTCATCCTCCTGATGGGCCCCTCCGGCAGCGGCAAGACGACGTTGCTCATGCTCATGGGGTGTCTGTTGAAGCCGACGCAAGGACGCCTCTTCCTCTTCGAGCACGAAGTCTCGGCTCTCGATGAACGCACCTTGCCTTTCTTGCGACGGCGTTACACGGGCTTCGTCTTTCAAACGTTCAACCTTTTCCCGGCGTTGACGGCTCTGGAGAACGTCGAGCTGGCGCTGAACCTGAAGGGGATCAATGGGCGTATGGCGCGACAGCGAGCCGTGGAACTTCTCGCCCGCGTGGGATTGAGCGATCGGCTCCACTTCCTCCCACGAGATTTGAGCGGCGGTGAGAAGCAGCGCGTCGCCTTGGCGCGGGCTCTCGCCGGAGATCCGCCGATCATTCTGGCCGATGAACCCACGGGCATGCTCGACTCCCGAACGGGCCGACAGATCGTAGAAATCCTGGCCGATCTCGCCCGCAACGAAGGACGACTCGTCTTCATGGTCACTCACGATCAGCGCGTTCGGGATCTCGCCGACGAGGTCCTCTATATGGAGGATGGCAGCATCGTCGCCCGCGAGAGCGTTGACAGTCAGCGCGAAGTCACTCATCTTGGGGAGCGAAGATGAATAATCGCACGTGGATCGGCGGTCTCCTTGTGCTGCTCGCGCTCCTGACCTCCGTGAGCATGTATTTCGTTCGGAATTCTCGAAACTCTCCGCCGACGGCGAGCGTGCGGCGTGGGCAGATCCATTGGCGCATCGCCGCCAATGGACGCGTCGAAGGGGTGTCCGAAGAGATCTTGCTGGGCTTTAAGATCCCAGGTCGCATTCGCGCTATCTATGTTGAAGAGGGCGAGCGCGTCCGTCGCGATCAGGTGCTCGCTGAAATGGAGAACGCTGAGCAATGGGCGCGCGTGGAGGCCGAACGCGCCCTTCTCGCCAAAGCCGAAGCTCAATTGGCGCTTCTGCGGGCTGGAGCCCGCGCCGAGGAGAGAGAACAAGCGCGGGCGGCTGTCGAAGAAGCACGCGCCGTCGCTGCGCATGCCGAGGCGGTGTATGAACGCGCTCGGCGGCTACATGAGCGCGGCATCCTCTCCCACGAGGAACTGGAGCGGGCCGAACGAGAGTGGCGAACGGCTCACGCGCGCTTGGAGGCCGCGCGACAGCACTACGAGCGCGTCCTCGCGGGAAGTCGTCCCGAAGAGATTGCTGCCGCCGAGGCTGAGGTTCGCTTAGCGCGAGCGCGACTGCGCGAAGCGGAAGCGCAATATGAGCAGACGCGTCTTCGCGCCCCTTGCGATGGCCTCATCCTTCGACGCTTCATGCGACCTGGCGAGATCGTGCGCCCAGAGATGCTCGGGCAACCGGTTCTCTCCATGGCCGATGATTCTCGACTTCGCGTCCGTGCTGAGATTGATGAGACCGATGTCGCGAAAATTCGCCTCGGGGCTCCGGCGTTCATCACCGCTGATGCCTATCGCGGCGAAGTTTTCACTGGACGCGTCGTGAAGATCGGCGCAGCCGTGGGTCGAAAGACGCTCCAGAGCGATAATCCCGCTGAGAAACTCGACCGCGAAATCTTGGAGACTTGGATTGAACTCGACCCGGCCGCGCGCGGACGGCTCATCATTGGCTTGCGCGTGGATGTCGTCATTGAACTGGCCAGAAGGGAGAACGTGCTCATCATTCCCACGAGCGCCGTCATCGAGCGCCAAGGTCAGACATTCGTTAAGGTGAGACAAGGCGATCGCTGGATCGAACGCCCAGTGCGTCTCGGCGCGCGCGACGAGATGCACGTGGAAGTTCTCGACGGCCTCGCCGAAGGGGAAACGATCCTCAGAGCACGGTGAGGGTTCCTCAAGCACGAGAGCCCATCGGAATCATGCTCGCCTGAGCGCGCGCCGCAGGTCGTCGCCTCAATGGACGCCGTCAATGCGCGTGGCAAATTGTCGCGCGCCCGATCCCTTGTTACGCTATAGGCCCAACACCGTCATGAGGAGGATGGCGCGTATGAAGCATCTGCTGGTCCTGGCGCTCGGCGCTGGAGCAGGCTTGCTCTCCGGGATGTTCGGCATTGGAGGCGGAATCCTCATCGTCCCGATCTTGATCTACGGCCTGAACCTCTCCCCCCATGAAGCCGTTGGGACGAGCTTGGCGGCTTTGCTGCTGCCCGTGGGTTTGCTCGGAGCGCTTCAGTACTACCGCGATGGATACGTTCACCTGGGATATGCGGCCCTTTTGGCCGCCGGCTTGTTCGTCGGAGCATATTGGGGGGCGCGCCTCTCCATCTCTCTCCAGGGCACGACTCTCGAACGGTTATTCGGCGGCGTGCTGATTGCGGCCGGGCTCTGGATGATCCTCCGCCGATAAGGAACAGTCCAGCGAACCCCGAACGCGTGCGCCTTCTTCCGGAACCGGCGCCTTTCCCAAGGCTGAGAAAGCGGGTATATTTTTCCTGCCGCGAAGCATGACTTCACATCGAGGAGGTGAGCGATGCGAAGGCACAGATGGATGTCGTGGATTTTGAGCGCGATCTTCCTCTGGACATCTGCGTGGGCCACGGCGCCGGCCTACGACATCGTGATCCGAAATGGGCGCATCGTGGATGGGACGGGGAATCCGTGGTTCATCGCCGACATCGGAATCCGCGAGGGACGAATCGCGGCGATCGGGCGGATTCGCCCGGAAGATGCGACGCGTGTCCTCGATGCGCAAGGACTCATCGTTGCTCCCGGCTTCATTGATGTGCACACGCATGTAGAGGGAGGGATCTTCCGCCGACCGACGGCTGAGAATTTCTTGCGCATGGGTGTGACGACAGTCGTGACGGGCAACTGTGGCAGTTCCTGGCTCCCCATTGGAGATGCTCTGCGCCGCTTGCAAGAACAGGGCCTTTCGATCAATCTGGCGACACTCATCGGACACAATTCGGTCCGCCGCGCCGTCATGGGCGACGATGCGCGCGAGCCCACTTCGGAAGAATTGGAACGAATGAAACACCTCGTTGACCAGGCGATGCGGGAGGGCGCCGTTGGTTTCTCGACCGGACTCATCTACATCCCTGGGACATATGCCAAGACCGAGGAGATCGTCGAGCTGGCTCGCGTCGCCGCTCGATATGGGGGCATCTATGTCAGCCACATTCGTGACGAGGGCAACGGCGTCCTGGACGCGATTCGAGAAGCCATCGCTATTGGCGAACGCGCGAACGCGCCCGTGCAAATCTCTCACTTCAAGGTGTCGAGCAAGAAACTCTGGGGAGAGAGCCGCCGAACCGTTCAGCTCATTCACGAGGCACGTGCTCGAGGGCTTCCCGTGACGGTGGACCAATACGTGTATCCCGCCTCCAGCACGGGCATAGAGACGCTTTTGCCGAGCTGGGTTCACGACGGTGGTCGAGCGAAAGCCGTCGAACGGCTCCGCGACCCGAAACTACGCGAGCGCATCAAGCGAGAGATGATCCGCACCCTCCGCGATCAAGGATTCAAGGACTACGCCTACGCCTACGTCGCCCAATATCGTCCCGATCCGAGTTTCAACGGCAAAAACATCGCCGAGATCACGCGACTCGTTCGCCGGAAGTCGAACGTCGAGGAGCAAGCTGAGCAAATCATCGAGATGTTCCTCGCGAGTGAATCGCGCGTGCAGATGGTCTATCACAAGATGAACGAGCGCGACATCGAGCACATCTTGCGGCAACCATTCACCATGATCGCATCCGATGCTGGCGTTTTGGAACCGGGCCAGGGTGTGCCACATCCTCGAGGTTACGGAAATAACGCGCGTGTTCTCGGTCGGTACGTACGCGAGAAAGCGCTTCTCTCTTGGGAGGAAGCCATCCGCAAGATGACGAGCCTTCCGGCGCAAGTCTTCGGCTTTTGGGACCGCGGCATGATTCGACCAGGGATGGCAGCAGACTTGGTCATCTTCGATCCCGAACGGGTCATAGACCGCGCGACGTTCGAGAATCCGCACCAGTATGCCGAGGGAATCCGCCATGTGCTCGTGAATGGCCTCCCGGTCATCCAGGATGGGCAGTTTACGGAGGCTCGTCCGGGGCGAATCCTCTACGGGCCGGGGAAGAGATAAGGCGCGCTCGTCATTCCAAGACCTCGCCATTGGAACAAGTCTCGGCTCGGACAGCCACGAGATCGAGATAGGCTGGCACACAGGGCCCCTTTTTCCGGTTCTCGCCCCTATGAAAATCCGGCGAATATCGTATTGTCCCAACCGATCGCCTCTCCGAAAATGATGGGGGTTCGCAGCAGTCCGTGCGAGGGGCGTGTATGACTGTGCACAGGCGGATGCTCGATGCTCGACCGATGGAGAGTCGAACAAAGTGCGCAGAGGAGAGCGTGCCGAAGGCTCTCTGGTCACCTCCTGAGAGTGAGTCTTTGCGTGCTCGCGCTTTTGGGCGGCAGTTGTCGCGAGCCTTCGCCGAATCCGGTTCGGATCGGGTATAGCCCTTTCCCTGGGCACCTCTTTCTCGAAGTGGCTGAGAGGCAAGGGTTCTTTCGAGAGGAGGGTGTGGCGGTGGAGCTCAGAGAATTCAGCTCCTTCTCGGCGGCTGTTCAAGCCTATGAGGCCGGTCGGCTCGACGCGTTGGCCAGTAGCTTCAGCGGCCTGTTGCAACTCGCGCAAAGGATGAAGACGGTGAAGGGCGTCGCCGTACTCGCATATTCTGAAGGCGCCGAAGGCCTCATCGCGCAGCCGGAGATCCGGACGATCGACGAGCTGCGCGGCAAGAGGATAGGCATCGGCTCGTGGGGCATCGGCGGTTATTTTTGGGCTCGCCTGCGCGAACGC
>JANWYV010000055.1 GCA_025055075.1 Blastocatellia bacterium | reverse complement strand
GTCGCTCAATTCCTCGTCTTCACGACGGCGATCTTGGCCATGTCCGGCGTGATCCTGAAAGCTTTCCAATGGGACATCGGAGCGATCTGGGCTCTGGCTGAGGCCGGAGGCCGAACTGGGCTCGCCAATTTCTCCTTCTCGCTTCAAGAGGTGACGCTCTGGAATGTCCTTATCGGGTATTTCTTCATCAACCTGGCTTCTTACGGAGTGGACCAAGTCATCCTTCAGCAGTATTTGACGGCGAAGAATATCGAGCAGAGCCGCCGCTCGCTGTGGGCGAATGCTGTGGTCGGCGTCCTCATCATGATTCCGCTTTTTTTCCTCGGCTTGGGGTTCTATGCGTTCTATACAAAGCGGGGACTAGTGATCGAACCAGACCGCGTGATCCCGCACTTCGCCATCACGCAATTGCCTGAGGGGCTTTCAGGGCTCGTGATCGCTGGGATCTTCGCGGCGACCATGTCAAGCATCAGCTCAGGGATTACCGCGATCACCACGGCGACGATCGTGGATTTCTATCAACGAGCTCTTCGTCCTCAAGCCTCAGCGTCACATTACGTGAAGATGGCGCGATTCTTAGCTGTCCTTTGGGGAACTGGAGCGACCATTCTTGCTCTCTTCATTGGGCGATTGGGAACGATCGCTGAGATTTCGCTGAAGACGAATAGCTTCTTCACCGGAGTCCTTCTAGGGATTTTCCTTCTTGGAGTCCTTGTTTCTCGTGCTAACCATATAGGGGCAATCATCGGAGCGGGCGTTGGGATGGCTACCGTCACCTTCGTTGGGGGGTATACGGATACGTCCTTTCTTTGGTACAGCCCGATCGGGTGCCTGACGACGGTGCTTGTGGGGTGGGGCGCGAGCCTCCTTTTCGGGAAGCTCGTGAAAGAACGTGCGGAGGTTTCGGCCTTTCTTTCCGGCGCGGATTCCAGAAGCGGGATCGCAGCCGGTTCGCAGCTCGAATGAGGGAGGAGACACGTTATGCGGTTTCTCATCGTCGGATGTGGTTCGATGGGGAAGCGGCGAATTCGCAACCTCCATCAGTTGGGAGAGAGGGAGCTTCTGGCCTTCGATCCGCGAGAAGATCGTCGGCAGGAGGTTGCCGCCCGATACGGGGTTGCTGTCTTCTCGAGCTTTGAGGAAGCGCTCGCTCAGGAACCGGAAGCGCTAGTGGTTTCGACGCCGCCGGCGTGGCATGCGCCCTATGTTGAATGGGCCATTCGCCACAACCGTCATTTCTTCTGCGAAGTGCCGCTGTCGCCTGATCCAGCGGAGATCGAGCGATTGGAGCGACTGATGCAGGAGTGTGGGTTTGATGGGGTGGCTGCTCCGAGCAGCACGTGGCGCTTCCTTCCTACAGTTCGCCTGCTGCGAGAACTGCTTCGCGAGGAATGGTTCGCTCCCGTCCTCTGCGTGCTGCATCAGGTCGGGCAATATCTCCCCGATTGGCATCCGTGGGAGGACTATCGCACTTTTTATGCAGCGGATTTGAGACTGGGAGGGGGATTGGATGTTCCGGCGATCGAGCTCAGTTGGATGCTCTGGCTCTTAGGTGAGGCGCGGGTGAAGCGGGTTCAGGGACTCGCTCGAAAGCTGAGCCGCTTGGAGATTGAAACGGCCGACGTGATCCAACTTCTGCTCGAGTGCGACAATGGGGTTCTCTTGACGATGCACTTCGATATGATCCAACGGAAAGGGGAGCGCTATGTGAAGTTCATCAGCGAGGGCGGGACGATCGTGTGGGAAGGGCGGACGGTGCGCTTCTTCCGCGCTAGCGGCACGGACTGGACGTTTCTGCCTGAATTAGAGCCGGAGGCGGTCGAACAAACCTATGTGGAGGAGATGCGAACGTTTCTCGCAGCCATTCGCGGTGAGGCCGTGTTTCCCAATGATCTCTCTACTGAGCACCATATCATGACCGTTCTTCGCCACATCATCAGTTGAAGGAGGGGATCCAATGCGCCGACGAACGTTTTTGCAAGGGATTGCTGTTGGGACGCTTGCCCTGGGGAGCGCCTCTTGGCGCGCGCTAAGTGGAGGGCAGTTGAATCCTTCTGCTCCTCAAACGCCCGTCCGAACGCTTCCGATCGAGCTGGGGACGGACAAACAGGTCTTCATTGACTGGTGGTTCATCGAACCCGGCTATGGGGTACCGTTCACTGTCGCTGCCCAACGGGCGCGCTCGTGGAGCCCTGTCTTCATGCCTCGGGGCGTTCGATTGATCGTTGTGCCGCCTATTCTATCACCAGAACCGATCATCGTTCCCGACACTCCGGCTGATGGTCTTTTCATCGGCGCCTACTGCACGCTCATGTATGAAGATGGGCTCTATCGCCTTTGGTACGAAGGGTACGAGACATTGCAGAGCGACGAGGAGGCCAAGATTTGCTACGCTGAATCCACGGACGGTCGGCAATGGCGGAAGCCGAAGCTTGGGCTTGTCGAGTACAAGGGATCGCGAGACAACAATATCGTCCTCATGGGGGCGCATGGAGCGACGATCTTCAAAGACCCATCGGCGCCTCCCTCGGAGCGCTATAAGTTGCTGTATACTGATCTGGCGACGGAACCGGATCCCACGGGAACACAGCCACTCAGTTGGCTCTTTGGCGCTGTCTCGCCAGATGGCTTGCGTTGGACGCGCTTGCGCGAACCGGTGCTAAAGCACGTGAGCGATACCCAAAATGTCTGCGTTTATGACCAAGAGTTGAAACGCTATGTGGCCCATGTACGGGGATGGGAGCCGCAGACGCGGGCTGGATTTGGCGGGCGTCGGGTGGTGAAGCGAACAGAGTCCGCGGACTTCCGTCGCTTCACGGAGCCAGAGATCGCGCTTATGCCGGGACCTGATGATCCGCCGGATGTGGACATCTATACGAATGCCTATCACCGGTGGCCGGGAGCTGCTCGTGCCCACCTAATGCTCCCAGCTTTTTACCATCGCGCGGCCGATACGGTTGAGGTTCATTTGGTCGTCAGCCGCGACGGGCGTCGTTGGTTCCGCCCCAAGCGCGAGCC
>JANWYV010000054.1 GCA_025055075.1 Blastocatellia bacterium | reverse complement strand
CGCTCGCCGATGCCGAAGATCCGCGAGATGCGGATGTCGAGGAGATTCACGTTCGGCAGGCGCACCTTCCCACGCTCGACCAGATCAACGGCCTGGCTGACCTGGGTCAGATTGGGAACATGAGCTGTCGTCACGGTGAAGACGCGGCGCAAGGGGTAACCGGTGAAGTGTTGGAAATTCCCACTGATCTCAAACCCCCAGGGGAGTTGATACGTTCCGGCGAGCTTGAAGATATAGGGCGAATCGTTGCCGACGATGCCCTTGCGATTGATGTTGAAGTTCGGGTTGTTCAGGTCGTCGAGTCCGAGGACGAGGTCGCCACGGAATGCGCCGCGCTCCCGTCCGATGGTCAAGCCGCCCAGAAGCTGCCATCGCTGCGACATCCGCTTCGTGAAGGTGATGTCCACACCGTTGTATTCGCTGTCCAGCGCCTTGAAGTTCGTGAGCAAAAAGTCCACGCGGCCACGTGTCGCCGGATCTTGGTTGTAAACGGTGATCGTCTGTCCGGCGAAGGGGGCCGGCAAAGTCGCCGGGAGCGTGAGCCGAACAGGGGTGTAAGCGGAAGGAGGAACGGCCATGTTCGCTCGCCCTACCTGTCGCCGGTTATCTCGGTGCCAGGCCGTGATCGAGACGACGAGATCGCGATAGATTTGCTGCTGGATGCCGAGCGAGTACTCCCAGGAATAGGGCCGCTCCAGATTCGGATCCATCCGCGTCGTCAGGCCGCCGACGAATCCAGGGCCGGGCCCGATCTCATCCCGTTGGGCGAGGCCATCGCCGTTGCGATCCGTCCACGTGCGAGTCTCGACGCTCAAGCCCAAGGGATTAACGCTCGTCGGATATGCCATCCCAACGTTTTGTAGGTAGCGACTGGCGCTCGCCTTGAGGACCGTTCGCCCTGTGCCCATGATATCCCAAGAGAGTCCGAACCGCGGCGCCCAATCTTTGAAGTTCGGCACATCTCGGATCTCCGGAAACCTCCGTTCGGGGACAAACGTCCCGGCAGCCGACCGCTGCGGCGGGATCACGCCGAGGACATATTCGTACCGCAAACCGAGATTCAATGTGAGCCGTCCGCGAATAGTCCAAGCATCTTGAGCGAACCACGCGAATTGATGGAGGTAGTTCGCTTGCTCGATCGGCGTGTTATAGACCCGCACGAAGGCCGGCCGACCGTTGTCGAAGATCAAGCCGTGATCGCCGTTCATCGTGTAGATCTGGCGAAAGAGGCTACGCATGAATTGGATCCCGAACTTGAAGCTGTGCGCTCCACCGAGCCCTGTCGTCACATACGAAGCCGCCGAGTCGATGGAGATTCGGTAGGTGGGATTCAGGTAGTTGTAGAGCGCCGCATTGCTGCGCGTCGAGAGCGTGATGTCCTCTTTCATGATGTCGGTCGGCTTGACCTCTTTCTGATAGCGCAAGGGGAACACGATATGCGTCCCGGCGATCCCGGAATCAATGACCCATTTCGCCGAGGGCGTGTAGGTCCACTTGATGTGAGTGCTATAGCCGGGCATGTCTTGTAGCCAGGAGGCCTTGTCCTCGATGAAAAACGGCGGCGTATCGCGTCGGTGGAAGCGATTCTTCTCGTTGCGATTGTACATGAACGAAAGTCGGTGTTGCCCGCTCACTTGCCAGGTCACTTTCGCGGAGGCATTGCGGATGCGATTGTCGTCAATGGCTTGCGTTTCGTCGGGATTGAACGCGCCGGAGACGAGCTGATCCACCCCCCACTGACGCAGGGAAACGAACCACCAGAGCTTATCCTTGATAAAGGGACCGCCGATGTTGCCATTCAGGTCGTAGACGTTCTTGATGGGATTACCGGCCTTCACGTCCGGGCGCTGACGAAGTCGTGCGGGCACGCGTGCCAGTAGCTTTTCCCGCAGCTCCGGCGTCACATTGTTCGCTTGCATCCCTTCAGTGGCGCCGATGAAGAGGATGGAGCCGTGGATCTCATTGCCGCCATCTTTGGTCACCATGTTCATGTAGACGCCCCCTTGGGAGATCTCCGCGGGCAGAGCGCCGACCTGATAGTTGACCTCTTTGAACATACCAGCGTCATAGTAGATGGCTGTGGCGCCTCCGGTGCCCCCCGGCCAGTTGATCTCCAGACCGTCAATGGCGAACTTCTTGTCGCTATCCCGCGAGCCATGGACCGTCAGCGCGTACTGCTGCATCCCTTCAGTTCCTCCCACGTCGAAGCGTCCCGCAGTGACGCCTGGGACCATTCGGGCAAGCACCCATGGGTCGCGCGGGTTCGGAATGCGCTCGAGAATATCTTGTGAGATCACCGTCTGCGTCACCACGTTGCTCGTGTCAATGACGGGAGACTCACCACTGACCGTGACGACTTCGACGACCTCTCCCACATCGAGTTGGACATTGACCGTCGCTTGAAAGGCCGAGGTGATGACGATCCCCTCTCGGACATGGGTTTTGAATCCGGGACGCTCAAAGCGCAAGGTGTATTCGCCCGGCTTCAGATCGAGGAACTTGTAATACCCATTCTCGTCGGTCGTCACCGTGCGCGGGCCGCCGATCAGCGCCGGTCCGCTCACAGTGACCGTGACCCCCGGCAGGACCGCGCCCTGAGCGTCCTTCACGGTTCCGGCGATCGAGCCCACCTGGACTTGGGCGAGGCCGACCGCAGCTGTTCCGAATGTGAGCGCGACGCTCACGAGAATCACGAGCGCTCGAGATGAAATCTTCACGACGTCGCGGTTATGTGCTCTCGTTCCCATGGTCGATCCCTCCTTAGTTTGATTTGGCCGCGGATTCGAATACGGGTTCCGCGCACCGAAAAACTTTTATGGGGAACCCCACAGTTCCCCCTCCCCATGAGGGCGCGCGCTCTATCGCACACCTTGCGAAGTCGCGTTCGATTCCGGCACCTGACGGCGCTTGGCTTCGGCGACCATGCGCGCCACATCGGCCAGAAGTTTCTTCGCGTCGTAGATGATCCCGTCCTTGATCGTGTATTTCACCCCGCCGACGCGCTCGACCTTGCGCGTTTGATCGTTGAGCCGGATGGCTCCAGTGCCGTAGAGCACCTTCAGATTTTGGATCGGATTCTCCTCGACGAGGATCAGATCGGCGAGCATGCCCGGGCGGATGACGCCGAACTCAATCGGTTTCCCCTTGGGCTTGAAGAGCGCTTCCGCGCCCCACAAGGTGGCCGAGCGAATGACCTCCAGCGGATGGAAGCCCGCTTCCTGCAGAAGCTCCAGCTCGCGAATGTAATCGAAGCCGTAGAGCTTGAAGATGAATCCGGAATCGGAGCCGGTCGTCACGCGTCCGCCGCGATTCTTGTATTCGTTCACGAAGGCCATCCAGAGGCGATAGTTGTTCTTCCACTCGATCTCATCCTGCGTCGTCCAGTAGAAGAAGAACGAACCGTGAGCCTCGCGGTTCGGTTGATAGAACTCCCAGAGCGATGGCAAGGTGTACGTGTCGTGCCATTCGGCGCGCATGGCGCGCATGAGGTCGCGGCTCGCTTCGTAGATGCTGAGCGTCGGATCGAGCACGAGCCCGAGCCGGATCAACTCATCCATGACGGCATTCCACTTCGGGCTTCCCGGCGGCGCGGCCTGCTTCCACAATCGTCCGGCTTGTCCGAAGCGGTGTTGCTCGTCGTTGTAGTTGTAGTCGTAGGGGAAGTCTTGGACGGTGCGATCCGCGAAGAGGGCTTCTGGCAAGCCGTACCAGTGTTCGAGCGTCGTCAGACCCAGGCGCGCAGCATCCAGGGCGTTCATTCGGGCGACGCCCGTCTGCGCCAGGTGCGCGGCCGTTCCAAGCCCGTGCTTTTTCGCTTCGTCAATGAGCGCCGCCATGATCTCAGGATCATACGCTGTGAGTTTGAGCCCATCTACTCCTTTAGCAGCGGCCCATCGGACGTACTCGCGCGCCAGCTCCGGCGTGGTGATCGGACCGCGATCCCAGCCCATGCCCGGACGGACGTAGACGAAGATGCGCGGGGCGACGATTTGATTCTTCGCGCTGCGTTCGCGTTCGCGCAACGTCCAATCCACACCATTGCCGGAGCCCGGATCGCGAACGGTGGTGATTCCGTGCGCCATCCACAGCTTGTACACGTATTCGGCTGGCGTGCCTTGTGCGGCGCCACCAATATGTCCATGCAGGTCTACGAATCCAGGCAGCACGTACATGCCGTGCGCGTTAATCTCGCGCGTCGCTCCCTGCGGACGGCCCGCTTCGCGGATTGGGACCCCCGGATACCCGACACTGCGGATCTCCTTGATGCGATTCCCCTCGATGACGATGTCCACCGGGCCGATGGGCGGCGCTCCCGTCCCATCAATGAGCGTGGCGCCGCGGATGATCAAGCGCTCGAACGGCCCCTCTCCTTCATCGGGTCGCCGATCCGGCGCTGGCGGAACGCCACGGCGCTCCTGCGGCGCCGTTTGTGAGAAAGCCGAGAGAACCATGCCCCAGATCACGACGATGAGAAGCGCGATCAGTTGCTTTCGTCTAGCACCTCGCATCATTCACCTCCTGGATTGAAGGCATTCCCTCCATGTTCAAAGCCTCAGCCAACACCACTCGCGGGTGAGCGGCGTCTGATTGAGGGCCACGCCGCGCTCTCGCGTCACGAGCACGCAATTGGAGTGGTTGTAGCCGAATCCGGCTTCGGGATTGTAGAGCCCCGGTTCGTTGCTGAACATCATGCCCTCTTCGAGGACGGTCTCGTCACCCGGAGCGATGTATGGCGGTTGATGTCCTTCCATCCCCTGACCATGTGCTGGTCGGTGATAGATGTAGCGCTCGAGCCCGGCGCGCACGGCGATCTCCAAGACCTTCTCGGCGATCTCCTGGCAGCGGACGCCCGCCTTACTGAGCTCCTGTTGCTTGAGAACCATCTCCGTATGCACATCCCACATCTTCCGTTGCAAGTCAGTCATCGGCTCGATGTGCAAGGCGCGATAGCCCTCCCCCCCGTAGCCGCCGATCGTGATGACGGCGGCGATCTGGACGGCCTCGCCACGTCGAATGCGCGCGTAGAAGAACTGGTTCGGATGGGGATAGGCCGTCGCCACGCCGGCACGGCAACTGAAACGGAGGCTCACGCCGACGGCGTCATGGGGGCGCCCGGTGGGTTGCATGAGCCGCATCAACTCGTGCGTGGCGAACTCTTCGGTCCGATGGCGCACTTCGAAATCAGTCGCGTCCGTCCCGTGCTTGAGGATGTAGTCACGAGCGAAAGCGAGCATCCGATCATGCAGCGCGATCGCCTTGCGCGTCAACTCGATCTCTTCAGGCGTCTTGATCATCCGCATGCGGAGTAAGAGATCTCCGGCCACTTCGAATCGCGCTTCGGGCAAGGCCTCCTGCATGCGCCTCATCGTCGTCGGCCCCACCTCTTCCTCGATGCCCAGACGCGCGCGCCCGAAGCCGCGCTTGGCTAGTCCCTTGAGCATCCATTGCAGCAAATCAGCCCTCGGTCCCGCCTTGTACGCGAGTGTGTTGAACGGACCGGCGTGCGGATAGTCGAAGTACCATTCGCCCTCTTTGATCCACCAGGTGTTGACGAGGTCCTTATCGAGACCCGGATAGAAGAAGACGGGCTCCCCACGCGTCGGGACGAAGAGCCAGAACGGCCGTTCCGTCGTCGTGTGGAATAGGCCGGAGACGTAGATGATGTTCCACCGGTCTTTCAGGATGATCCCATCGAGTCCCCGTTGGGCCAATCTCTCCTGCAGACGCTTCACTGTCTGTCGGTACCAGCTCTCCGGCAGGCGAAATGGTGGAGAAAGTGGAGTGACTTGGGGAATCGGCTCCCGCGGATGATCCCATCCGGCGGAGACCAGATCGCCGCGCGATCCGAAAAGGCGCATCGGAGATCCCAACGATGCGGATACGCCCAGGGAGGCCAGAAAAGCTCGTCGCGTCAAACGCTGCATAGATCCCCTCCCTTGCCGCCTCAATTTCAAGCGATCGAGAATATATGCCTCGTTTCGAAGGAGTGTCAAGCGAGGAGGGGAAAAACACGTCCTTGCCCGTTTCTCACGATGGCTTCGGGCCAGGTCATGGCATCATGGGCTCACTTGAAGCTGGCGCTGTCGAATCGCGTGAGCGGTGCGCCGAGCTTGTTCGCGCACAGCTTCGGGCCATTCCGATCCGGCTTGCGCGTAACGTTCGACTTCGGGAAGATCCTCCTCTCGCCCGATGAAGTAGAGTGCGCGCAAGGCTTCATAGACCTGTTGACTCTCTGGGGCGAGCGAGAGGATCACCTCTCCAGCGCGCACGTGTGCTCCACTGGCGACCAGCAGGCGTTCGATGCGCCCCGGCCAAGGCGCGCGCACATCCACCTGGCGTCCATCGGCGCAACGGATCCGGGCGAGCAACGTCTCCGCTCGCACATCGTCCCCGGCGGAGACCCCTACGGTGACCGTTCCTTCCTCCGGGGCGCGAATTGGCTCGAAGCGAAGCATCTGCTGAATTTCCGTGCGTCCACTCCCATCCCCGAAGCGCACCAAGCCGAGTGCCGCATTGCGCCGCACCATTGGAGCAGGATCATTCAAAAGGCGTTTGAGCGCGCGGTGGAATTCCTCCGAGCGATTATCTTGCCCCATCACCCACGCCACCATCACGCGGATCTCCGCGCGCGAGTGCTCGGCGAGACTCACGATCTTCGGATACCATCGTCGCACGGAGGGATCGCCGCGCAGGATTCGATCGGCGATCTGCGAGAGGGCGTGTTGGATGTGGCGCGGCTTCTCCTGATCGTCGAGGTAGCGCTCGATCTGCCGGTCCGTGAGGGGCCGTCCGAACCATGTGAGGTACCACGTCAGGAAGGGAACGAAGATGAAGAGGAAGGCCAGGAAGATCATCAGCAAGACCGATCGCGGGCGTGGCGCTGTCGTTGGCGTCTTCATGTCCCTCTCTCGGGTGGCGCTTTGGAAGAAGCAGTGTACCGAGGGCTTCGGCTTAGAGCAAGGGGAGAGAATCCGACGAGTGGGCGGATTTGCCCGCATGGCGTGGGAGTTGATACAATTCGCGCCCTATGAGGCGAGCACAAGGTGTGGCGATCATCGGACTTCTCCTGGCGCTTTGGCTGGTCGGCTGTCGAGAACGCGCTTCCGAGCGAACATATGCGGTCAAGGGGCGCGTCGTCGCCGTCGCGGCCAATCGGCAATCGGTCACCCTCGCCCATGAGGAGATCCCCGGCTACATGCCGGCGATGACGATGCCATTTCCCATCAAAGATCCGCGCGTGCTCGAGGGGATCGAGCCCGGTGACGAAGTCGAGGGGGAACTGGTCGTCACCGAAAAGGAGGGATGGCTCGCGCGTTTGCGCGTCGTGAAGAAGGGACAGCCCCAGCCGCTTGATCGGTCTAAGGCCGTTCCCATTGAATATCTTCTCAATCCGGGCGACGATGTTCCCGACATCACCTTAGTGGATCAAGATGGGCGCACGTTCCGGCTCGGCGACTGGCGGGGTCGGACGATCGCCCTCACTTTCATCTTCACCCGGTGCCCTTTCCCGAACTTCTGCCCGTTGATGAGCCGCCGCTTCGTCGAAGCGCAGGAAGCCCTACGGAAGCGGCGGCCCGAGTGGTTTGAAGCCGACCGAGTGCGCTTTTTGACCTTGAGTTTCGATCCCGAATATGACACGCCGACCGTACTCAAGGCCTACGGCGAGCGGTGGAAAGCGGACTTCCGCCATTGGACATTCGCTACGAGCCCCGCTGCGGAGATGGCGCGCTTTGGCGCAAGCTTCGGACTCTCGTTCTGGACTGAGGGGGGAACGATCAATCACAATCTCGCGACGGCGGTGATTCGTCCTGATGGGAAGCTACAGAAGGTCTTTCGCGGCAACGAATGGACGGCGCTTGAGCTGGTACAGGAGATCGAAGCGGCCACGCGGTGAATCCCTCGCCCATCAGCGCGCCGCGTCTTCCGAGCGAGAGCGGCTCAGGACGTAGTCTCGCACCTTCTTCAAATCCTCCCAGGCTTCGCGTTTTCGTTCGGGCGCGCGCAGGAGGAAAGCCGGATGGAAGGTCGGCAGGACCTTTGTCCCATGTGCGTCGAAAAATCGTCCGCGGATTTGGCCAATGGGCGCTTTCGTCCCTAAGAGCGATTGCGCGGCGATGGCCCCGAGGGCGACGACGACGTCGGGCTTGATCACGCGAATCTTCCGGAAGAGGAAGGGCTCGCATGTCGCGATCTCATCGGGTTCGGGCGTGCGATTATTTGGCGGGCGGCACATGACGACGTTGGTGATATAGACCTCCTCTCGCCGAAAGCCCATGGCTTCGATCATGCGATTCAAGAGTTGCCCCGCGCGTCCCACGAACGGGCGTCCTTGCGCGTCCTCTTCGGCTCCGGGGCCTTCGCCGACGAACATTATGCGCGCACGCGGATCGCCTTCGCCGAAGACGATCGTCGTACGCGATCGGTGGAGCTTGCAGCGCGTGCAGTCTCCGACATCGGTGCGAATGTCGTCCAACGTGCGGTCCTGGACGGGCGGCGCTGTGGAGAGAAGCGGAAGATCGCCAAAGAGCGCCGGCTGCTCCGTCGCGCGTTCGGGTCGTGCCTCAACCGAATGTGTGGAGCGTCGCTTGCTCGCCATAGGCTTTTCCTCCTCCGGAGTATCCTCCTCGACGACTGCCTCGGAGACTGCGCCCGGCGAAGCCGGGAGTCCCCGAACGCCCTCCTCGTCGCGCGCGGTCGTCGAAGAGGAGTGGGCGCGCTCGAGCCATTCTTTCAAGAGATCGCGCGAGGCTGAGCCTTCCTCCACATGCGTCGCGCCCAATTCCGCGAGATATTGCAGATGGGCGCGCACGTCTCGGATCAGTTCGATCGCGCGAGATCGAAGATCGTGGTCCGCAGCGTTCATCGGCTCATCCCTCGTCCGCTTTGCGCAATTCGCTCGCCGGAAATCCGCGCGCAGATTCTCCGATCTCCTGTGCGCGTTGGCGCTGCGCCAGCAGCGCCCGCACGCGATCGAGGATGCGCATGGCCATCTCGTACTTGGACATCCGCGGCAGTTCGAGAGCATTGCCGTCGCGATCCAGGAGCACACCAGCGTTCTCCTCGGCGGCGAATCCCGTCTCCGCGCTCGCGACATCGTTGACAAGGATGAAGTCGAGATTCTTCTCGATGAGTTTCCGCCGTCCGTATTCCAGATGGGCTTCCGTTTCCGCCGCGAATCCGACGAGCACGCGCGATCCCTTCCGTCGTCCGAGTTCGGCCAGGATATCGGGAGTGGGCTCGAGCGCGAGCTGGAATTCAGCTGCGGCCTTCTTGAGCTTCGTCGGAGAGAACGCCGCGGGACGATAATCGGCCACAGCGGCGGCTTTGATGATGATGGTCGCGCGCTCCATGTGCGAGAGGACGGCGCGATACATCTCCTCGGCGCAGCGCACGAAGATCGTCTCAGCGTCTGGAGGGGGAAGCAACGTCGTCGGTCCACTGATGAGCGTCACCTGAGCGCCGCGGGCGAGCGCCGCATGCGCCAACGCGTAGCCCATCTTGCCCGTCGAGCGATTGGTCAGGTAGCGGATCGGATCGAGATCTTCGCACGTGGGGCCGGCGGTGATCAGAACGCGTTCTCCTTCCAGATCGCGAGCGTATGGGCGGGCGGCCAGGATCACCAAAGCGCGCGCGACAATTTGTTCGGGCTCGGCCAGGCGGCCTTCACCTTGGACGCCCGAAGCAAGATACCCACGCTCCGGCGGGATGATGGCGATGCCTCGCTGCCGCAACCGAGCGAGATTCTCTTGCGTCGCGGCGTTCTCCCACATCTCGGCATCCATAGCCGGAGCCAGCAGGACCGGACAGCGCGCCGAGAGATAAAGCGTCGTGAGGAAATCATCGGCCAAGCCGTGCGCAAAGCGGGCCAGAGTATGCGCCGTCACCGGGGCGACCAGCAGCAGATCGGCCCATCGCGCCATCTCCACATGCCGGACGACGACGTTCACGTCCGGCTCGAACATCTCGACGATGACAGGGTGGCGCGAGAGCGCCTCGAAGGTCACGCGACCGATGAAGCGTGTCGCCGCGCGCGTCAGCACGACGCGCACCTCAGCGCCGCGTTGTTGGAGTTGCCGTAAGATCTCCGGCGCCTTGTAGGCGGCGATGCCGCCGGTGACGCCGAGGACGACGCGATAGGGACGATCCGGACTCATGATTCCTCCGCGCGGATTGGACCTTCGAACGTTTGGAGAATTCGTTGAACGTCCTCCTCTAAACGCTCTCGGCGGTGGCGCTCGGCGAGAATGACCGCCTCCAGGAGAGCGAGGGCTTCTTCCAATCGGTCGTTGACGATCACGTAGTCGAAGTCCCGATAGTGCCGTACTTCTTCGCGAGCAATGGTCAGGCGGTGCTCCACGCTCAGCCACGCATCGGTCTTTCGCGCCCGCAAACGCTCAGCGAGCACCTCGAACGAAGGCGGGAGGATGAAGATGCTCACCATCGGTAGCGAGAGCTTCCGGAATGTCGCCGCTCCTTGCACGTCAATACTCAGGATCACATCGCGCCCAGCAGCGAGTTCCCGTTCGATGGCGACGTGCGAGCGCCCATAGAGGTGTCCGTAGACCTCCGCCCACTCGATCAGCTCTCCGGCCGCGCGCATGCGCTCGAATTCCCGTCGGGAGACGAAATAGTAGTCCCGCCCCTCGACTTCCGTCGGTCGTTGCGGTCGCGTCGTGTACGAGACCGAATAGACGAGCCCCGGCACGCGCGCGATCGCGCGATTGACGAGCGTGGATTTCCCCACGCCCGAGGGGCCGGAGACGATGAAGAGCAATCCCCGCCTATTCGACATTTTGCACCTGTTCGCGCAGCTTCTCGATTTCGACTTTGATGGCGAGCGCTCGTTCCGCGAGGGCGACATTCCCGGCCTTCGCCAGGATCGTATTGATCTCGCGATGCATCTCTTGGAAGAGGAAGTCGAGGCGCTTACCCACGGCCGTTCCTTCATCCAAGAGATCGCGGCATTGAGCGAGATGGCTGCGCAGCCGGGTGATCTCTTCGCTGATGTCGGCGCGATTCACGAAATGGAGGATTTCCTGCATGACGCGCGTGGGATCCAGAGGAAGCTCGCGGGCCCATTCGTTCCAGCGCTCCGTGAGTCGCTGACGATAGAGCTCCGGCAGCGCGGCCGCCTCTCGCTCGATCGCGTGCAGATGTTCGGCGATGAGCGCAAGCCGAGCGAGCAAATCCTGGCGGAGATGTGCTCCTTCGGCCGCGCGCATCTCGGCGAGGGCGCGCAACGCGTCCTCGGTGACCGTCTCGAGCTTCTCAGCGAGCGTCGGAGGGATCTCCACAAGTGGGCGCGGCCGCAATAGGTCCCTCACTTGAAGGAGGGCGTTGATGTCCACCTCTCCCGAGAGACCGAATTCGTCCCGAATTTGGCGCAGCGCCGTCACATAGGCCATCACGAGCGGACGATTGACCTCATAGGTGAGCCAGACGGGCGTCGCCGGCATGAATTCTAACGCGAAGACGATACGCCCGCGCTCGAAACGCTCCTGAATCTTCTTGCGCAGCACGGGCTCCCACGCCCCGAGCGCTTCAGGAAGGCGGATGTGGATCTCCAAGAAGCGGTGATTCCCACTGGAGACGGTCGCCCGCAGCGAGAAATCCTCGCCCTCGTAAGCGGCGCTGCCATATCCGGTCATGCTGCGCACCATCGTCGCTTCACTCGGAGAGAACTTCGGACATCTGATGAGCGAATTGCCGCTCGTAGAGGCGGCTGTAAAGGCCGCCGCGCCGAAGCAAGTCGGCGTGCGTGCCCTCTTCGACGATCGTCCCGCCATCCAGAACGACGATGCGATCGGCGCGACGAACAGTCGAGAGTCGATGGGCGATGACGATGACCGTGCGCCCGGCCATCAGGTTGAGCAGGGCCTGCTGCACGCCGTGCTCGGATTCCGCATCGAGCGCCGACGTCGCTTCGTCCAAGATCAGAATGGGTGCATCTTTCAAGATGGCGCGGGCGATCGCGATTCGCTGGCGTTCTCCACCGGAGAGGCGAATGCCGCGCTCTCCGATCACCGTCTCATACCGCTCGGGCAATTCCTGGATGAAATCGTGAGCGAGCGCCGCACGCGCCGCTCGCTCGATTTCCTCCGGCGTGGCTTGCGGTCGTCCGTAAGCGATGTTGTGTCGCACCGTGTCGTTGAAGAGGATCACCTCCTGTGTGACCAGCGCGATCAAGCGGCGCAACGCATCCAGACGAATGTCGCGGATGTCCACGCCGTCAATGAGAATGGCGCCTTCGGTGACGTCGTAAAAACGCGGTAGCAGCTTCACGAGCGTCGTCTTCCCGACACCGCTCATCCCCACGATGGCGACCATCTCTCCGGCGCGAATGGTCAGATTCACATTTCGCAGAACGTACTCCTCGGCATCGGGGTATCGGAACGAGACGTTGCGGAATTCGATCTTCTCGCGAAAGCTCGTGAGCACGATCGCGTCGGGCCGATCCGTCAGCTCCGTGTGAGTATCCAGCAACGTGAAGACCCGGTGGCAGGCGGCCAGAGCGTGTTGCATCGCGTTCTGAATCCGGCTCAACTTCCGCACCGGATCGTAGAGGCTGAAGAGGAAGAAGAGGAAGACGAAGAACTCGCCCGGAGTCATCTCGCGCCGAGCGATGATCCGCTGGGCGTAGAGGATGAAGCCGGAGGCCGCGACGATCCCGATCAACTCGATGATCGGCGGGGAGAGCGCCGCCGTGCGCGCCGCCTTCAAGACCGAGCGCATAACGGCATGCGCAGCGCGCCGAAAGCGCTCCGATTCCAGGGATTCGGTCCCAAACGCTTTCACGACGAGATTCCCCGAAAGCGTCTCTTGGGCGACGTTCAGGATTTGCTCGTACCCCTCTTGCACGCGCCGCCCCGTCCGCCGCAAATGGCGACCGAAGTAAACCGTCGCCTGATAGACGAGCGGTCCCAACCCGAGCGCCAACAGGGCCAGCTTCCAATTCAGCTTGAAGACGATGACCAGGAAGACGATGAGCGTGAAGGATTCACGCAGCGCGTCCGTGAGGGTGCGCGAGACGGCCATCTCGATCTTCTCGACGTCGTTGACCAGATGCGAGGTGAGCACGTTCGTCGGATAGCGCGAGAAGAAAGGCGCCGATTGCCGGAGCAGATGATCGTAGAGCGCGCAGCGGAGATCGAAGACGGCTCGTTGCCCGATCCGCGCCATGAGATAGTTGGAGAAAAATTCGGCCATCCCCTTCGCGATCGTGATAAGGATCATCAACGCAGCGAGCAAATACCAGCTTCGTTCGCTCTCCAACGGGAGATAGCGATGGAAGTCCACGAGGTTCTTCGCTCGCGGGGCCGAAGCGACGATGCCGCTGGAAGCGAGCAAACCATCGGAGATCGGAACAAGGAGGCTCCGCAGCGCCCCTTCGAGCACAGCCACCGCGTTCATCAGAAAGAGCGCCAGGAGGAACACCCCCCAGTACGGGCGCACATAGCCGAGGAGCCGAGAGAATTCCCTCCATCCGCGCGCGCGTGACGTCTCCGTCCTTCGCGACCCATCGAGACGTAAGGATGAAAGGGTCGCGCTCGATCCCTGCGAGGTTTCTTCACTGCGCCAGAACGCGAGGTTCATGGCAAGTGCGTCGCGACTTCGATGATTTCCTCCCTCGTGTTATACAGATGCGGAGAAATGCGCAGCCGTCCCAAGCGCGCTGAGACGATGATCCCGCGCTCCTCAAGCCGCGCGGCCAACTCCCGCGCCGAGTAGCGAGGATGCGTGAAGCAGAAGATGCCGGACGTCTCGCCCGGGCGCCGCGAGCTGACGAGGTGATACCCCTTTGCCTGCAACCGTTCGCACAATTCTCGCCCGAGGGCGGACACATGCTCTTCGATTCGTTCGATGCCTACCTCCAGCAGCAGCTCCACGGAGGCGCCGAGGCCGCAGAGGCCACACGCATTGAGCACTCCCGATTCGAAGCGAAGCGCTCCATCGCGATAGGTGAGATCGTAGGTCAGCTCGTCCGCGGAGATCGAGTCCATCCAGTTTCGCACGGACATCCAGCCCACGAGCGTCGGCTCCAAGCGATCGATCACCCGCGACGAGATGTAGAGGACGGCGGCGCCTTCCGGGCCGAGCAGCCACTTATGGCCATTGGCGGCGAACACATCCACGTGAAAGCGCTCGACGTCGAACGGAAGCACGCCGAGCCCTTGAATGGCGTCCACGACGAAGAGGATGTCTCGTTTTCGGCAAAATTCTCCCAGCCGTTCCAAGTCCACGCGGAACCCGCTGGCGTATTGGACGAAGCTGATGGCGAGCACGCGCGTACGGCGATCCACGAGTGCGAGTAGGTCATCCGCTTCGACGCGCCCGTTGCGCTCGGGAGCCAGACGCAGCTCGACGCCGTAGGCCCGCAACCGCATCCAGGGATACACATTGGCCGGGAATTCGCACTCGGCCGTGACGACGTTATCCCCATCCCGCCATCGAAGCCCGTTGGCGATGACCGAGAGCCCATCGGAGGTGTTCCGCAAGAAAGCGATCTCTTCGGGCCGCGCGTTCACCAAGCGCGCCACTTTCTGGCGCGTCCGCTCGATGGCCTCCCACCATTCGGCCAGCTTCACCGTCCCATGCCGCATGACTTGCTCGGTCTGATACCGCATCGCTTCGACCGTCGGTTTGGGCAAGGGGGAGACGGCCGCATGATTCATGTAGATGTATCGCTCCGTGATCGGAAAGAGTCGTCGGAGAGCCTCGTTCATGTCCCCTCCAGTCGGAAACACGGTCGAACAGCTCCAACGATCATCCCTCGATGATCTTTCACCGGCTTGCCGGAATAGGCGGACAGCTTCTCCAGAGCAGTGCGATCGAGCACCTCGAGCTGTCGCAAGACTTCGAGGACGACGGGATTCCGAGCTCGACGCTCATCACCGTCTTCGATCTTGATGGCGATGCCCAACCCCTGGGGAAAGCGCGGGCACGGGAAGATGCCGAGCGCGAAGACTCCTTCGGCGCCCGCCTTCGCGAGCACACGTCCTTCGGTCTCGCGCATGAGATCGGTGTCCAAGCGGTGGCGCGTTCCCCCCACCATCTCCGGATGCTCGCGCATGGCGCGCGTGACCTCAGCGATAGCCGCGCGCATGGGCGCCTCCAACTCGGCCGCTTCGGGATTCACCAAACGCGCATACGCGAGCGCTATTCGCTCAAGCGGTATCGCGAAGGTCGGCGCCCCACATCCATCCCCTCCCAGGCTGATCGCTGTTGGCGAGAGATCAACCAATTGAGCGAGCGTCCGTTGGATCTCCTGTTGAACGGGATGCTCCGGGTCGAGGTACCGATCGAGGTCGCTGCTGAGGAACCGAGCGAGCGCGAGCATCCCAGCGTGTTTGCCCGAGCAGGCATTGTGCAATGGGGTCACGCCCGACGGTCCCAAGCGGCGCGCTGTCTCCGCGTCGAGAGGCGGATGAAGCCCGCATTGAAGGGCCGTCTCTTGAAGACCGATCTTCCGAAGGAGCTGCGCGATCGTCTCGGTATGCAGCGGTTCGCCGCTATGCGAACCGCAGATGACGGCCAATTCCTTCCGGGTGATCTCGAAATGGCGGGCTGCGCCACTTGTCACCAACGGCAACGCTTGGATTGGCTTAGCCACGGAGCGCAGGTAAGTCATGAACCCGGAGTCGCCGAGTCCGAAGAGCTTCCTCCCCCGCGCGTCGCACGCGACGATCATCGCGCGATGACGCGATTCTACGAGAGCACCGCGCACGACTTCGACGACCACCGGCGCCGCATCCATCGGCAGAAGGGTACCAAACCCGTTGGAGGACGGCAAGAAGAGCGTGTATCCCCCTCAGGAAGGCCACGGGGATATTCGGCTCGAGAAACCGCGCGGGCCGTTGCGCTAAGGAGGGAGCATTCGATATCTTCCGGCCTTCGAGGGATCCAGCGAACTCGGTGGTGGGAGGAACGAGTTATGAAGCGCATGGCTCAAGGCCTGAGTCTGTGGCTCATTCTGAATGGGGTGGGAATCGGCGCTTCGGCGCCGCTGCGTCAAGCGGAAGCTCCATTACCCCTGGTCTCCCCAGAGACCGTCGGGATGTCGGCGCAGCAACTGGCGCGCATCGATGAAGTCGTGCAGGAGGCGATCGCGCGGCGGGAATTGCCCGGTGCCGTCATCCTCGTCGCTCGTCACGGCCGCATCGTCTATTGGCAGGCGTTCGGACACCGTGCCATAGAACCGGAGCGCCTCCCGATGACGCGGGACACAGTTTTCGATCTCGCCTCACTCACGAAGGTCATCGCGACGGCCACGTCGGTGATGATCTTGGTCGAACGCGGCAAGATCCGTCTCGGCGATCCGGTCGCTCGCTATATTCCCGAATTCGCCCAGAATGGGAAAGAGCGGATCACCATCGAGCAGTTGCTCATGCATCGTGGTGGGCTCGTCGCCGGTAACGATTTGGCCGACTATCGCGATGGTCCGGAGAAAGCGCTGGAGCGGATTTACGCATTGGGGACGGTCGCTGAGCCAGGCACGCGCTTCATCTACAGCGATGTCGGCTATATCGTGCTCGGAGAACTCGTGCGCCGCGTATCGGGCCAGCGCTTGGACGAATTCGCTCGCGAGAACATTTTCCGTCCGCTCGGCATGACGGAGACGACGTTCGCGCCCGCGGGAACGTTGCGCCAGCGATGCGCGCCGACAGAGCGCCGCGAAGGACGATGGATGCAGGGCGAAGTGCACGACCCGCGCGCGTATGCGCTCGGCGGCGTCGCCGGTCATGCGGGCCTCTTCTCGACGGCGCGCGATCTGGCCATCTATTGTCAGATGATCCTCAACGGCGGGGAATTTCGCGGCGTGCGCATCCTCAGCCCGCTGAGCGTACGGCGCATGGTCGAGAGTCGTGGTCTCCCGTTCAACGAGATGCGCGGCCTCGGATGGGACATCAACACCGGTTACTCCTCCAATCGCGGGGATCTCTTCCCGATCGGCTCTTTCGGACATACGGGGTTCACGGGAACCTCGTTCTGGATTGATCCGGCGAGTCAGACGTTCGTCATCTTCTTGAGCAATCGGGTGCACCCGGATGGACGCGGCGATGTGACGTCGCTGCGCGGGCGCGTGGCTTCGATCGTCGCGGCGGCGATCCGACGACCACCCTTTCCAGAGCTATGGCCAGCGCCGCTTGCGTTCTGGCGCGAGACCGAGCGCCCTCGCGTTCGGGAGGGTTTGGAGACGGCCACGGTGCTCAACGGCATTGACGTTCTGCGCCGCGACGGATTTCGATTGCTCGAGGGCCGACGCGTCGGGCTGATCACGAATCACACGGGACGGGCTCGCGATGGGACGAGCACGATTGATCTCTTGGCGCGTGCTCCTAATGTGACGCTTGTGGCACTCTTCAGTCCCGAGCATGGCCTGCGGGGACAAGCCGACGAGCCTGTGGGGGATGCGGTGGATGAAAAGACAGGGCTTCCCGTCTACAGCCTCTATGGGCCGCGGCAGCGACCGACGGCCGAGATGTTGCGAGGTTTGGATACGCTCGTCTTCGATATTCAGGACATCGGCGCGCGGTTCTACACGTACATCACGACGATGGGGTATGCCATGGAGGAAGCCGCGGCGCGCGGCATCCGCTTCATCGTGCTCGATCGTCCGAATCCGATCAATGGGCAGGACGTGGAGGGCCCGGTGGCCGATCCCGATGCCCTCTCGTTCACCGCGTATCATTCGATCCCAATTCGGCACGGGATGACGATCGGCGAGCTGGCGCTGCTCTTCAACGCGGAGCGAAAGATCGGAGCCGATCTTCACGTCGTGAAACTGGAGGGATGGAAGCGCGAGTATTGGTTCGATCAAACGGGGCAAGAATGGGTGAACCCTTCGCCTAACATGCGAAGCCTCACAGCCGCGACACTCTATCCGGGCATCGCGCTCCTGGAGACGACGAATGTCTCGGTCGGACGAGGAACGGACCGACCCTTCGAGCTGTTCGGAGCGCCGTGGATGGATGGACGACGCGTGGCTGAGGAATTGAATCGGCGCAATCTTCCTGGCGTGCGCTTCATCCCCATTCGGTTTACCCCTCGTTCGAGCACCTTCGCCGGAGAGGAATGTGGCGGCGTGGCCATCGTCGTCACCGAGCGTGCGGCAGTGCGCCCGGTGCGCTTGGGGATCGAGATCGCCGTCATCTTGCATCGGCTTTATCCCCAGGTGTGGCAGGTCGAAGCTTTCGGGCGCTTACTCGCCGATCGCCGAGCCTTGGAGTGGCTCAAAAGTGGCGCCGATGCCGAGACGATCGAGCGCGCGTGGCAGACCGAATTGGAGGAGTTTCGACGAATCCGCCAACGGTATCTGCTCTATTGAGCGTGGACGCGGAGCCTCGGGGGGGGCCTTCGAGAGCTGTTCTCGCACTTTGTGTGTGCGGACTATGCGATCGCATAGGACAAGATGTGTTACTGCCGAGCGAGCGCGTTGGCGGTGACTCTCGCGGCTCCAGAGTGAGTGCGCCTCCTCTTTGCAAGGGCACCACGGTCAGGGAAGGCTCACTCCGTCTCGCCGCGAAAGATAGCGGGGAGAGTGAGCAGCAGGATCTTCAGGTCGAGCCAGAGCGACCAGTGCTCGATGTAATAGAGATCCAGTTCGACCATGCGATCGAAGGGGAGACGATTGCGACCGCTCACTTGCCAGAGGCCGGTGATCCCGGGCTTCACCTCCAATCGCTTTCGATGCCAGCTCGAGTAGTGTTCGACCTCATAGGGGATCGGAGGGCGCGGCCCGACCAGGCTCATCTCGCCTTTGAGGACGTTGATGAGTTGCGGCAGCTCATCCAAGCTCCAACGTCGAAGCCATCGCCCGACGCGCGTGATACGGTGATCGTTCGGGACTTTGCCGTAAAGCATTTGGCGCGCGTCGCGCTCGGGGTGAGCCTCACCCGGCTTTCCCGGCGAGGCCGTCCCTGAGACGGCGCGGAGCGAACCTCGGATGATGTCAGCCATCAACTCCCGATGCGGTCGTTCATCCGCGTCGGCGCGCATCGTGCGGAATTTGTAGAGCGTGAAGAGGCGTCCATCCATGCCGACGCGCTCCTGGCGAAAGAGGATGGGACCGCGCGAGTCGAGCTTGATGAGCGCGGCGATGAGCAGGAGCCATGGGCTCAAGAGGATCAATCCCAAGGACGCGAGGACCACGTCGAAGGCTCGCTTGAGATAGCGATTCGGACCGCGCAGCGGCTCTTGGAAGAGCTTGATCATGGGGAGCGCGCCGACCTGATCGAGCTCCGTCTTGCTGGGAAGGCAACTCAGCAGGTTCGGCACGACGCTGAAGGCGACGCGACTCGTGCGCCAGCAGCGCAAGATCGTCTCGAAGAGCAGGTCCGGGTTGAGCGCCGGATCCGTGATGAAGACCTGTTCGATGCGGAATCGGCGAACGATCTCCGGGAGGTCTTCGACGCGTCCCACGCGAAGGGATGAAAGGGAAGAGGTGCCCTCCGGTGTGGAAGAGGTCGAGAGCACTCCTACGATGCGATAGCCCAGGTGCGGTTTCGCCCGCATTTCGGAAAGGCAAAGCTCGGCCAGATCCCCCTCGCCGACGAGCACCGCCGGAATGAGGTTGTGACCACGTCGTCGCGCCAAAACTTGCGCGCGACGCACGAGCGCACGCACGCCGAGCACCGTGAGCGTGAGCAGCCCCCAATGCATGAGGAAGATGCCGCGCGAGTAGGAGAATTCGCGGAATTCGAAGACGCCGCGATACATGAAAGCGATGACGATCAAGACGAGCGAAGTCATTGTCGTCGCTCGCAGCACGCCGAAGGCATCTTCGAGCCAGGAGAACGCTCCCTTGAGCGCATACAATCGCGCCGACCGCAACCAGAGGATGAGCGGGAGGGGAGCCGCCAGGCAGATCTCCAAGTAAGGTCGAAAGGCCTCCAGCGCGAACGTCCGCATCATCTCGCCCGGATGTAGGAGGGCGAGAACATCGCTCCCTGTCGGAGGCCACGGGAGATAGCGCAGCCGATACGCGAGCAGAAACGTCCCCCACGCGAGGAGAGCATCCGTGAGCCCCAGGAGCACTTGGGCGACAACGGGAGAAAAGATGCGAGAGATCGCGGACTCCGATCTCCCTTCTTCTTTCGATTCCACGGGCGTGATGTGGGCGACACCAGCCACGAGCGTGATTATATTCGGTCGGTCATCGGTGACGCAAATTCACGGCACCTCGTCGGCTCTTGCGCGCCATGAGAGTGCGGTAGAGCTGCTCGATCGTTTTGACCATCCGCTCCCACGAAAATTCCGTCCGAACGCGCTCGCGCCCTCGTCGTCCCATCTCGCGCGCTCGATCCGGATGGGCCAGCAGAAATCCGATGGCTTCCGCGAGTCGTTCCGGCGCCCGAGGGGGAACCAAGAGTCCCGTCTCACCTTCCGCGACGACTTCTGGCACACCGTCCACGCGCGTGGCCACGACGGGACGCGCTGCTGCCATCGCTTCCAAGATCGCAAAGGGCATGCCCTCATAGATGGAGGAGAGGACGAACACGTCCATCGCGGCGAGAAGGCGCGGCACGTCCTCGCGATATCCCGCGAAACGGAGGCACGCCTTGAGTCCTCGGGTCTCGACCAGTCGCTCCAGCTCGAGACGGCGTTCTCCCTCGCCAACGATGAGGAATTGCGCATCGGGGAATCTTTGGCGCAGAAGCGCCGCCGCCTCGATGAAATCCTCCGTCGCCTTTTGGATCGAGAGTCGCCCGACCGTTCCCACAATAGGGGCGCGTGCCTCCAAGCCAAATTCCTCGGCCACGGAAGCGCGCGTCCCCTCGATGGGGAAGTTCTCGACGCGGATGCCGTGCGGGACGATCCGAATTTTCCCGGACGCGATGGGATAGTGAGCGAGCGCGCGACGCTGATTCGTCGCTGAATCCACGAGCATGGCGTGCAGGCACTGATAAGCGAGCCGCAGCGCGAGCCGCCCCTTCCAGGTGTAGACGTTCGGCGGGATCGTGGGCAGATGATTCGTGGCGACCCGCACGGGAACGCCTGCGAGTGTCGCCGCGAGAATGGCGTAGCGACAGGCGAAGGGATGATGGAGGTTGAAATGAACGACATCTGGCCGATGCATTCGGAAGAATGCAACAAGGGCTGGCAGATGCCGGGGGCGTTCGCCGGGCAGCGCGTGCACGCGCAATCCCTCTCGCTGCGCCCATCGCAAGAGTGGGGCAAGGGTCTCCATCCGAGGGCAGACCAGGTGCACGTCCCACGCTTCGCGATCCAGTCCCTCGATGACGTAGCGGACGTAAGCTTCAGCGCCTCCCCAAGTGCGGCTCTCCAGCACGTACATGAGCACAGGGGGGCGTGTCCCCTTGTTCAAAAGATCTCGCTGGGGGCGCCATCGTCGCGCTCTCTCGGCGCCCTCTTCGCGCACACGCTCCTTCATCGCGTCACTCCCGCGCGCCCTCCTTGCGGGCGTATACCTCAATCCCCTCGGCATAGGCCAAAGGGGAGAGGAGCAGTTTGTGATGACCAATGATGGTCCAACGCACGATGCGTCGAGTGATCGAATAGAGGAACCAAAGAGGCGTCCGGCGGTCATGCCGATCGCCCAGGCACTGGCGAGCGCGCGCGATCCGATGTTCGATCCATTCCGGCGCTCGGTAATTGGGGGCGATGGCGCGAACGCGAAGCACGTGGAATCCGCACGCGGAAAGCAAGCGAAGCAATGTCTCCGCCGTGAAGAAGCTCAGATGTTCCGGCGGCTTGAACTCCTTCCAGAGCGCGGGCGCTCGTCGCACGAGGCGCTGTCCGGCGTTCGGCGTCGAGAGCGCGAGCAATCCGCCGGGACGCAGCAACTGATGGAAGCGGTGCAACTCGGTGCGTGGGTCGGGAACATGCTCCAGGTATTCCCAGAGTGTGATGACGTCGAAGAGGCGTCCCTCGTGAAGGAATGGCTCGGGCGAAGGGACGACGCGACATTCCGCGAGTCGCTCGGCCTCGCGGGCCGCCTCCGGCGCGATCTCAATGCCCGACACAGTCCATCCGCGCTCCCGCGCGACTTTGAGGAAGATGCCGGTCGCACATCCAACGTCAAGGAGTGTGCCTCGAGCCGCATATCGTTCGATCACCGCCAAACGCTCGCGCGCCTGCGCTTCCCAGAAGGGACGCAGGGCGGCGTAGTCCTCGTAGCCGAAAGGTCCCTTGCTCCGAAAATACGCGGGATCGGCATAAAGCGCGTGCAAAATCGCTGGATCCGGAGGGGGATGAACGAAGAGGAAGGTGCACTCGGTGCATTGCACGATCCCATATCCGTTCTTCTCTAAGAACGGGGCAAAACGATCGCTGCCGCACACAGCGCACGCGCGTTCCATAAGTGCGGATCAAGAGGCTATCTCATCCGGTGTCAGGCCGGCCATCTCTTCCAGGACTTTGAGGACAGCCGAGTAATCCTCATCGCCGAAGCCGCGAGCCGTCGTCGCAACGAAGAGTTCGCGAATGACGCTCAAGACCGGCAATGGCACATTCGCGCACCGCGCGGCGTCGAGCGCCAGATCAATGTCCTTCAGCATATGTCGGGTGTAGAAGTTCGGGCGGAAGTCCCGCTCGCGCATGGTTCGTCCTTTCGATTGATACATCGGCGCGTTCAAAGCCGAGGCGTCCAGGATTTCGAGAATGCGCGTCGGCGTGATCCCGACGCGACGACCGAAGACGAAGGCTTGCGCGAGCGTGAGGATCATGCTGGCGATGAACGAATTAGCGATGAGCTTCATGTGCGTCGCTTGGGTGATCCGCTCGAAATACCAGATCTTTCGTCCGAGCGTGCGCAGGACGGGCTCGCACCTCTCGTACGCGTGGCGATCTCCTCCGACGAAGATCAAGAGGTTCCCTTCGCTCGCATGTCGCCAATTTCCCAATACCGGCGCGTGCAAGAATGTCGCGCCGCGCTCCTGATAAACGCGCTCCAGGCCCTCGACCGTGCGGGGAGCCACAGTGCTCATATCCACGTGGATCGCCATCGGACGAATGCCGCGCAGCACTCCTTGCGGACCGCGGGCGACGTCCTCCAGAGCGTCGGAGTCAGAGACTATCGTGATGAGCATCTCGCTGCGGCGTGCGACGGCCTCGGGCGAATCGGCCCAATGCGCTCCCCGCGCCAGAAGCGGTTCGGCCTTCTGTCGGGTGCGGTTGAAGACCATCACCGTGTATCCGGCATCCAGAAGGCGTTCGGCCATCGGACGCCCCATGATGCCCAGACCAATGAAGCCGATGTCGCGCATGCATTCCTCCTCCGAAAAGGGTCGTGGTCTTCGCGCGTGGAACATCTTAAAATCGGCGCGTCCTTGAAGCAAGAAGGGGCATCGAGTTGCTCATCCTCCGGTCTCCCCCCTACAATTAGGCCGGAGGATGCGGAGCATCGTGAGGGGAATGATCGGAAAAACGCTGGGGCATTATAAGCTCCTAGAGGAGCTGGGACACGGAGGCATGGGGACGGTCTACAAAGCGCGCGATCTGGCGTTGGATCGGACCGTCGTCGTGAAAGTTCTCCTGCCCGATCTCATGGCGGACGCGGAAGCCCGACGTCGCTTCTGGCGGGAAGCGCGATTGGCCTCGGCCTTGGATCACCCCAACATCTGCACGATCCATGGGATCGAGGAGGCCGACGGGTATTCGTTCATCGTGATGCAATACGTCGAAGGGAAGACGCTGAAGAAGCTGATCGGCGGGCGTCCCCTTCGATTGGAAAGCTTGCTCTCCATTGCGTTGCAGGCCGCGGATGCATTGACGACGGCCCACGCGCGAGGAGTCATCCATCGCGACATCAAGTCGGCCAACATCATGGTGACCGAGCGCGGACAGGTCAAAATCCTCGACTTCGGATTGGCGAAGCTCATCGAGCGATCGCGCGCAACAGAGGCGACGGCGGATTTGACGCAGGCTGGAGCGACGCTTGGAACGCCGTCGTACATGTCGCCAGAGCAGGCGCGGGGCGAACGCGTGGATCATCGGAGCGACATCTTCTCCTTCGGCATCGTGCTCTACGAGATGGCCACCGGGCGCGTGCCGTTCAAGGGAGAGAGCCGCGTGGAGACCATGCATGCCATCGTTCACGAACGAGCGCGACCGGTGCGCGAGCTGAATCCTCGGATCCCGCCCTCCTTAGCGGCGATCATCGAACGGGCCATCGAGAAAGATCCGAACGATCGGTATCAAACGATGGCGGATCTGCTCGCGGACCTCAAACGGGTGGCTGTCGAGGTGGGACTCGCGGCGCGCGTGCCCGATGGGGTGATCGCGCCGTACGTCCCGGCTGGTCGGCCCGCGCGTCTGCAGGCCCTATGGCAAAGGCTGCGACGTCTCGCTGGGGCGAGCCGCTACGAGCGCACTCCTCCGAGCGATGCGCGCGCATCCGCCAGTGCGGAATTCTCACTCGTCGAAGGGCCACGACGCGCGCTCGCCATTCTTCCGTTCCGAAATCTCAGCGGTCATCCGGAGGACGAGGTCTATGGACGTTCCCTGGCGGAGAATCTGACGACTGAGTTGGCGAAATTCAAGACGGTGACCGTTCGCTCGGCGAGCCTGCTCGAAGGGGAAAGAGATCGTCCGAAGGACCCACGGCGGATCGGACAACAGCTTCATGTCGATGCGGTGCTCACAGGCGCCTTCTTCCGATCGGGCGAACGATTGCGCGTGACGGCGCAACTGCTCGATGCGCGAAGCGGCGACATCCTCTGGAGCGAGAAGATTGATTCTCGGATCGAGGATGTCCTCGCGCTGCAGGATCACATCTCGCAGAGAGTGATCGAGGGATTAACGGCAGGGGCGACGCCGGTCAATCCGTTGGAGCTTGTGCGCGACGAAGACGAAGCCGTTCGGACCGATGCCGTACGCATGCTCGCCTTCTCGCGCGATCCGCGCGCGATCCCGGCGCTAGTGGAGGCGCTGACCGATTCGAGTCTCGCGGTCAAGGCCGCGGCCGTGGAGGCGCTCGTGCGAAAGGGAAGCGCAGCGGTGGGGCCGACGATCGAGCGGTTGACAGAGGCGCTGGATGCTGGGGACGTCGTGACAGCGCGCTTCGCAGCGAAAGCACTCGGATTGATCGGTGACGCGACGGTCGCGCCGGTGCTCCGCGAGTTGCTGGCCAGCGAGGATCGGTTCGTCGTCGCCGAGATCGCGTTGGCTCTCGGTCGGTTGCGGGATCATGAGGCGGTCCCCCGACTCCTGGAGATGCTTGCCATCGAGGATCGGAACGTCCGCTTCGCCATCGTCTCCGCGTTGGGGCAGATTGCCGATGCGCGGGCCCGTGCCGCGCTGGAGGATTGTCTGCGAGATGAAGATGAGGGCGTGCGCGCCCAAGCGCGATGGGCGCTCGCGCGTCTCCAGCGCGCATTCGGCATATGGGGGCATCCTCCTTGTTCTCGCGACGAGAACGAAGGGCGATCAGTCGAAGACCGAGAACCCTCATCAGCGCTGTGAGAGGAGACGCGAGGCCCCTTGACGACTGCGATCACGTATGGGGAATTTTGAATCGGGATCGTTGCTCTTCATCGGTGTGGACATCGGGCGGACGATTCGGGCGGCGCTCGTGGATGAGACCGGGCGCATTTGGCTTCAGAGTCGCGTCCTGGCCGAGCGTCGCGATCCGCGCGCATTCCTCGATCAAGTGATCGCCGTGCTGCGCGCATTGCGCGAGTCCGAGGAGGGGCGGGGACGCGTTGCCGCCGTCGGGATCGGCTGGCCTGGATTGATCGATCGGCAGACGCCGCGCATCGAGTTGGCGTCGCACTTGGTGGATGTGACGGGGTGCGATGTCTATGGGGAGATTCGCGAGGCCCTGGGGATGCCCCTCATCTTCGAGAACGAAGCCAATGCGGCGGCCTACGGCGAATGGGCGTGCGGAGCTGCCCAAGGGCTTCAGGATGTGTTCTACGTGACGATTGGGACCGGCATCGGCGCCGGGCTCATTCTGGGCGGACGCTTGCAGCGCGGTGCTCATGGGTTCGCGGGGGAATTCGGCCATGTGAAGGTCGAACTAGGAGGGATCGAATGCGGTTGCGGAGGGCGGGGCTGCTTGGAGACGATCGCTTCCGGTCCCAATATCGTGCGGCGTGTGCGCGAGCGACTCTTCTCCGATCCCGCCTTCTCGCTCTCCCCTCTGGCGGTGCAAATGGAGGGGACGCTGACCGTTCCTCAGATCGTTCAAGCCGCGCTCGAGGGGGACGAATTAGCGCGCGCCGTGCTTCGAGAGACGGGACGATATTTCGGCTTGGCCATCGCCAATGTCCTGAATCTGCTCGACGTCGAAATGGTCTGCTTGGGCGGTCCGGTGATGTTGGCCGGTGAGATCCTGCTCGATGCCGTTCGCAAAGAAGCGCGCAAGCACACGCTGCGCGCGACCTTCGAGAGATGTCGGTTCACGATCGGCGCGCTTGGACAAGATGCCGGCATCATCGGCGCGGCGTTGCTCGCTCGCGAGGCCATCGCTCTCCCATGAGCATCGCTCGCGCGGAGAGCGCCATTGGCCGACAGGCATCAAACCATAATCAAGGAGGGACATATGCCGCTGCGAATCATCCAATATGGCGTGGGACCCATTGGGAGTGCGATCGTGCGCCTGCTCCTCGAACGAGCGGGAGCGACGATCATTGGGGCCATTGACATCGCCGCGGATAAGGTGGGGCGCGATCTCGGGGAGATCGCGGGCACTTCTCCGCTGGGCGTCGTCGTATCGGATCGGGCCGATGAGGTCCTCGCGCGAAAAGCCGACGTCGTCGTCCATTCCACGTCTTCATATTTCGAGCAAGTCTTCGACCAACTGCTCGCCTGCGTGCGAGCGGGGTCGCATGTCGTCTCAACGTGCGAGGAATTGGCCTATCCGTTCCGCAAACATCCCGAACTCGCCCGTCGCTTGGATGAAGAGGCGAAGGCGAATGGCGTCGCCGTGTTGGGAACCGGCGTGAATCCGGGCTTCGTGATGGATAAGCTGGTGCTCACATTGGCGACGGTTTGTCAGCGCATCGAGCGCGTCTCCGTCCGTCGCGTGGTGGACGCCTCGCAACGTCGGCTTCCCTTGCAGCGGAAGATCGGCGCTGGGATGACGGTCGCGGAATTCCACGAGGCCGTAGAGGCCGGACGCATCCGCCATGTCGGCTTGCCGGAATCGGTCGCGCTGATCGCCGACGGATTAGGTCTGGAGGTGGAGACGATCTCGGAGACGATCGAACCGATCCTTGCTGAGGAAGATGTGACGACCGAATACCTCCACGTGCGGAAGGGACAGGTCGCTGGTGTGCGGCAGATCGGTCGCGGGCTCGTGGGCGATCACGAACGCATCACCCTCGAGCTGCAGATGTACGTGGGGGCCAAAGAGCCCGTGGACGAAATCCGCCTCTTCGGGACGCCAGACCTCTGCGCGCGAATTCCTGGGGGGACGCATGGGGATCTGGCGACGGCCGCCGTCGTCGTGAACTCGATCCCGCTGCTGGTGCAGGCGTCGCCGGGATTGCGAACGGTCACGGATCTCCCGGTGCGATTCGCGGCGGCCTTTTGAAGTCATGCGATGCGCGAGGAGGAGGCGAGCATGTCGGAAGGATTGGTATGGCTCAATGGAGAGATCCTGGATTTCGCTTCGGCGAGGGTCTCGGTTGAAGACCGGGGCTTTCAATTCGGCGATGGGGTCTACGAAGTCGTGCGCGTCTATCAGGGGAAGCCCTTCGCCTTGAGAGAGCACCTGGAGCGATTGCAGCGCAGCGCGGGGGAGATCGAACTACTGTTGCCGCTCTCGCTCTCAGAACTGGCCGCGGCAGCGGAGACCCTCATCGCGCGCGCGGGAATCGCCGAAGCCGAGCTGTACATCCAGCTCACGCGTGGGGCGGCGCGCCGGAATCATCTCTTCCCACAGGACACGCCACCGACGCTCGTGATGACCGTGCGGCACGTGCGGATCATCCCGCCAGAGTTGCGCGAACAGGGGGTTCGCGCCCTCACGGTGCCGGACGAGCGGTGGGCGCGCTGCGACATCAAGTCCATATGTTTGCTCCCGAACGTTCTCGCGAAGGAACGCGCTCATCGCGCAGGGGCATTCGAAGCCCTCTTCGTGCGCGATGGGTTGGTCATGGAGGGAACAAGTAGCAACGTCTTCGCCTGGACGGGGGAGGAGTTGGTGACGCCGATCGCCGACCGTCGCATCCTCTCCGGCATCACGCGAAGCTTCGTCCTGCAATTGGCTCGGGAGCAAGGGTATCGGACTGTCGAGCGCGATCTCCCACTGTCGGAACTCAAATCGGCGCGCGAGGTGATCATCGCCGGTACGGTCACCGAGCTTCTGGCCGTCATCGCCGTTGATGGAGAGCCGGTGGGCGATGGAAAGCCCGGTCCCATCTTCCGACAGCTCTACGCGGCTTACCGACACATGATCGCCGAGCGCGCGCGTTGAATGGGAGTCGGCCTCCGAGCGCTCTCGCAGTGAGGAAGAGCAGAGAGCCTCATGGCGCCGATTCGCCTTGGCGGCAGGACAACCGCTTCATTCAGCGTGGATGGGCTTCTGGCGTTCGCGTAGGAACGTCCCGACTCGACGGTTCCTCACAGCCAGGATCTCGCTCACGATCGAGAGGGCGATCTGCTCCGGCCCTTCGGCGCCAATGTCCAATCCCACCGGAGCGTAGAGTTTCTGCACCTCCTCCGGGCGCAGCTCGACTCCTTGCTCGCGCAAGTTTCGCAGCAGCAATTCGCGCCGCTCCTTCGGGCCCAGCAAGCCAATGTACCCTACTGGGCTCTTGAGCAACCACGCTAGGAGCTTCGCGTCTACGTGGAAGTTGTGCGTGAGAAGGACGACGAACATTCCCGGCGTGAGTGTGAGATGCTCAGGTGCTTCCTCCGGGTGAGCCGAAATCAAGCGATCCGCCCAGGGGAAGCGCTCCGATGTGACGAACTTCGATCGATGATCCACGACCGTGACCCGAAACCCGGCTTCTTTCGCCAATCGGACCAGGGGAACGGCGTCGGCCCCCGCGCCGAAGATGATCACTTGCGGCGGAGGGAGAAAGCAATCAATGAACACGCGCGCGGCGCTGGTCCACGAAGCGCAATGACCGCCCAACTGCATCGGATCGTAGGTCAACGTCTTCGATCGCCCTGAGGCGAGAAGGGCGCGCGCATCGCGCTCGACCGCTGCGTCGAGCGCCACGTCCCCGAGCGTCCCCACGGGAGAACCGTCGATAGGAATCAAGCGCTTCGCCCCCATCTTCAATCCCGAATTCTCCGGAACCTCGATGAGCGTCGCCAAAGCTACCCCACGCTCTTGCTCGAGAATCTGTCGCGTGCGTTCCAGGTACGATCGCACGAGCGGCAGCGGCTCGATCAGCACATCAATCTTCCCATTGCATCCCATCCCGAAGCCCCATACCAGCTCGTCTTCGCTCGTGAGATCATAGCGCCGGAGAACGGGTTCCCCGTGCACGAGCACATGGCGCGTCCATTCCAAGACATCGCCTTCCAGACAACCGGCGCTGATACTGCCGATCATCTCTCCCTCTGGCGTGAGCAACAGCTTCGCTCCCTCTCGCCGATAGGCCGATCCCTCTACGTGAACGACCGTCGCGAGGGCCGCAGGACCTTCCATCGCGCGCCGCTCGTCCAAGGTCTGGAAGATGTCGCGCAGTTCCTTCATAGGCTTCTCTCAACCCAGCTCTCTCGCAGGAGGGTCCATTGTAAATCGCGTCCCTCGTCGTCGCAAGACGTGATCCGGTTTGCCTTGATGGGAATCGCTGTGCTTCTCCCCACACTCACGCGCACGCGCGATCTTCACCTCGCGCGCGATACAGCTCATAAAGGGTCAGCAGACCTGTGAAGACGAGCACCCCCACCCCGAGCCCGCGATAGAGCGCGGGCAGTGTCAACACCGCGGCGAGGCGCCCTAAGCCAATTGCCGCGATCGCTTGCGTGGCGAATAATAGCGACCACGCGAGACCGCCCGTGCGACCCAGGAGACGCCAGGGGGTTCGCTCTTGAACGAGCGTCTGCGCTGGGACGAGGAACGCGGCCGCCGCCACTCCCATCAGAAAAGCGCCAACGAGGACGTCAATCACCCGGGTGAGGAGAGTCATCCCAATGAGTCCGGCTCCAATCGCAACAGCGCTTGCTCGAATGAGGAGCATGCGCGGGATGGCGTGGGCATATCGGCCCACAAACCAAAAACCCACCGCAGCGCCCGCGCCCAAGGAGGAGAGAAGCAGACCGAAGTCACGCGGACCGGCGCGCAGGACATCTCGCACGTAGAGGACGCCGAATATATTAATGGCGCTCGCGATCACGATCATCACCATCGCTAAGCTCATCACTGAGAGGAGCACTCGATCATGCGCGAACTTGTTCACAGCGTCGCGCAGATCGTGCCAAAAGGGGCGAGACCGGTGCGCAGCCGATGCCTCAAGGTGCGGCGCAAGACGAGACAAACAGAGGGCCGAGAAGATGAAGCTCGCGCCATTCAAGGCGAAACAGAATCGCTCACCGAACCGCGCGATCACAAAACCAGCCAGAATCGGAGCAAGGATGCCATTCATCTGCTGCGTTTGAGCACCGAGAGCATTGGCAGTTAGGAGTTCCTCGCGATCCACTACGGCAGGGAGTAACGTCAATTGCGCGGAGAGGAAGAAACATGTGGCGCATCCGGTCAGGAGAAAGATCGGATAGAGCAGATCCGGCTCCCATACGAACCAGAGGAGGAACATCAAGCTCGCGCGAAAGCCATCGGAGATGATCATCACTTTTTGGGCATGGGTGCGATCCACGATGGTTCCAGCGAAGGGGAAGATCAAAGCTAGGGCGAGGAAGAAAAGAGCCGCCATCCCCCCAAGCTCTCCCGCCGCAAGTTTGAACCGGAATCCTCCCAAGCTCACGAGAGCGAACATCGCCAGCCAGCTCCCCAATCCGCTCACGGCCTGCGCCAGCCAGAATGTTCGGAAGTGGCGATTCCGTAAGACATCCAGGAAGTCTTTTCGCTGCCTCACCGCGGGCCGTTCAGAGGCAATCGGATGAGGTCCCGTGTTATCCATCGCCAAGAGCCGGTAATGAAAATGGCTGGGAGCCAGGGATTCGAACCCCGATTCGCGGATCCAGAGTCCGCTGTCCTGCCAGTTGGACGAGCTCCCAGCTTTGAGTTCTCACTATAGCGGGAGGTTGGCGAGGTTGTCAAGAACCGCTTCCCCTCCGCGCCAGCCGGTGGGAAGCTGTCACGTCGCGGGGACGCTTTCAGCGGATGGGATCGTCCGCTCCTTCGCCCGTTGACAATCCAAGGAGCGTCGGATACACTCTCGTCAGATTTTGACCAGGAGATCGAAAAATTGAACAAATGGTCAAAGTCCGTAAGGCGGAAGGCGCGAATCGAGCGGACGCGGCTTGAGATCTTGCGGTGCGCCGCCGAGGCGTTCCGGCGAAATGGGTTCTCGGCGACGACGATGGACGAGATCGCTCGGCGGCTGGGGATGACCAAGGGGAATCTCTACTACTACTTCAAGAGCAAAGAGGAGATCCTCTACTTCTGCCAGGACTATTCGCTCGATCTGTTGCTCGCGCGACTGGAAGAGGTACGGAGCAGCGGGGAGCCTCCCGATGAGCAATTGCAGCGGTTGATTCGGGAGCAAGTGAGCATCATCCTCGATGAATTGCAGGCATCGGCCATGCACACCGATTTCCAGATGCTCTCTCGGCGTCGGTTGGCCAAGATCATTCAGAAGCGCGATCGGTACGAGCGCGGGCTTCGGGAGATCATTCGAGAGGGAATGGAACGAGGGATCTTTCGGAGAGGCGATCCGAAGCTGCTCGGCTTCGCGATTCTCGGAGCGATCAACTGGACGGTTCGATGGTTCTCTCCGCAGGGACCACTATCGGCACAGGAGATCGGCGAGGCGTTCGCCGATTACCTGGTCCGAGGTTTGAGGGCCAGTTAGAACGATCGCGAAACGAGAGGATCATGGGAGGAGGACCATGGACGTGCGGATCATCACGTTGAGAGTTAATGGGGAGTCGCACGCGCTCGCTGTGCCCGTGCATAAGACGTTGCTCGAAGTCTTACGCGAAGATTTGCATTTGACGGGAACGAAACACGGGTGCGAGCTGGGAGAATGCGGCGCGTGCACGGTCCTCGTGGATGGGGAGCCCGTTTTATCCTGCTTAGCGCTTCCCATCGAGCTGGAGGGTCGTGAGATCCTCACGATTGAAGGACTCATGGAGAATGGACATCCGCATCCGCTGCAGATCGCCTTCGCCGAGACAGGAGCTGTGCAGTGCGGGTATTGTACGCCAGGCGTTGTGCTCTCGGCCAAGGCCCTGTTGGATCGAAATCCCATGCCGACGCGACGGGAGATCGCGGAAGCGCTCTCGGGGAATCTCTGTCGCTGCACGGGGTACATCCAGATTCTGGAGGCTGTGGAGCGAGCCGCGGCGCGGATGCGGGAAATGCGCTCGATTTCGGATGAAGGGTGATCGAGGGAGGAGAGTATGGCCTTTGAGATTGTCGGTAAGTCGCTGCCGAAAATTGATGCGCTCCCGAAATGTACGGGCGAGACGCGCTATGCGGATGATTTGCAATTGCCGCGCATGCTCTATGCGAAGATTTTGCGCAGCCCACACGCGCATGCGCGGATTCGGCGGATAGACGTAAGCCGCGCACGAACGTTGCCGGGCGTTCATGCCGTTCTCACTGGGCGCGATCTTCCGATCCGCTTCGGGATCCTACCGGTCAGTCAGGACGAAGAGGCGCTTTGCACGGAGAAGGTGCGATTCGTAGGCGATGCGGTTGCCGCCGTCGCGGCGATCGACGAGTGGACGGCTGAAGAAGCGCTTCGGCTCATCGAGGTAGAGTATGAGCCGTTACCGGCTCTGTTGACGCTGGAAGAGGCACTGGCTGAGTCCTCCGTGCGCATTCACGACTATGGAGACGGGCCGAATATCCATAAGCTGGTCTCATTGGAGTTTGGCGACGTCGAGGAGGGATTTGCGCAAGCGGACTATGTGCGCGAGGACATCTTCTTCTATGCTGGGAGCACGCATCTGCCATTGGAACAACACGCCGCGGTAGCGCATTATGGGCCTGATGGGAAACTCACGCTCTGGAGCAGCACGCAGACGCCGCACTATGTGCATCGCACTTTGGCGAAGGTGCTCGGCTTGCCCCCCAGCCATATTCGCGTGATCGCCACACCGGTCGGTGGGGGATTCGGAGGCAAGAGCGATCCGTTCTCGCACGAGATCGTCGTGGCGAAATTGGCCATGTTGACCGGTCGTCCGGTGAAGATCACGCTCACGCGCGAGGAGGTTTTCTACGTACATCGGGGGCGTCATCCCGTGCTGATGTGGATCAAGACGGGCGTCCGGCGCGATGGGAGCATCACGGCCATGCACGTTCGATCATTTCTCGATGGAGGGGCCTACGGCAGCTATGGCGTCGCGACGACCTATTACACGGGCGCGCTGCAGACGGTCACCTACAAGATCCCGCGCTACAAGTTCGAGGGAGTGCGCGTCTTCACGAATAAGCCGCCTTGCGGCCCTAAGCGAGGGCATGGGACGCCGCAGCCGCGTTTCGCTTTGGAGGTCCACCTGGATAAGATCGCCGAAGACCTCGGACTCGATCCCGTGGAGCTGCGCCAGCGTCAGATCGTCGAGGCCCCATCGGTCACGGTGAATTGGCTGCGCATCTCCAGTTGTGGGCTCCGCGCATGTATAGATCGCGTCGTCGAGGCGTCGGGATTTCGCGAGAAATTCCGGCGTCTGCCCTTTGGCCAAGGAGTGGGATTCGCCTGCAGCACATACTTGAGTGGTGCGGGCCTTCCGATCTATTGGAACGATATGCCGCATTCGGGGGTACAGATCAAGATCGATCGAGGGGGAGGGGTCACCGTCTTCTGTGGGAGCACAGATATTGGACAAGGATCGGACTCCATCCTCGCCTATATTGTCGCCGAAGTCTTGGGGATTCTTCCCGAAGATATTCGCGTCGTGACGGCGGATACGGACCTCACGCCAGTGGATTTAGGGAGTTATTCGAGCCGTGTGACCGTCATGACGGGGAATGCGGCCGTGGAAGCAGCAGAGAAACTTCGGAAGTTGCTCTTTCGCGCAGCCGCCGAGCGACTCGATGTCCCCGAGGAGCAGCTCATGGCCCGCGGGCGTCGGATCTTCGATCAGGCTGATCCGGATCGAGGACTCGATTTCGCGGAAGCTGTCCAGCTCGCCGAAGCACGGTTTGGGACTTTGGGAGCCGTGGGCAGCTATAAACCGCCGAAGTCACTCGGACGATATAAGGGAGCGGGGGTAGGACCGTCGCCCTCTTATAGCTACTCGGCGTGCGTGGTGCAGGTGCACGTAGATCCCGAGACGGGATTCGTCCGAGTCGAGAAGGTGTGGATCGCTCATGACATCGGGCGCGCGATCAATCCTCGCTTGGTCGAAGGGCAAATTCATGGGAGCGTCTACATGGGGTTAGGCGAAGCGCTCATGGAGGAGCAAACCTTTCGTCCGCGCCTCGGCGTGCACAAAGTGCCCTCAATGCTCGACTACAAGAGCCCGACGCCACTGGAGATGCCCGAAGTGGAATGTTTCCTGATCGAGACCGAAGACCCGAACGGTCCATTCGGCGCCAAGGAGGCGGGACAAGGTCCCTTGCTCCCGATCCCGCCAGCCGTCGCCAACGCTGTCTACGATGCCATCGGCGTGCGCATTGATGAGTTGCCCATTACTCCGGAGAAAGTCCTCAGGGGCTTAGAGGACAAAGCACGTGGGGGATCAGGACGGGTTGGTCCGAAGTTCATTCCATCGCTCGCGTGGCCAGAGCCAATTCGCGTCGAGCCTCCATCGGAGTGGCAATAAGCATTCTTCGAGGAGGAGAGCCATGCTCCGCCTTCCACCCTTTCGATATTACGCACCGCGGTCGCTTGATGAGGCGCTCCGGATCTTGAGCGATCATGGTTCGGAGGCGCGGATCGTCGCGGGAGGGACGGATCTCTATCCCAAGATGAAGCGGCGGCAGATCGAGCCGCGAGTCCTCATCAGTGTCCAACGCATTCCCGAGCTATCGCGCATAGCGTGGACATCGCGCGAGGGAGTGACGCTCGGAGCTGGCGTCACGCTCGCACGCCTGCTCGCCCAGGAGGAGCTCGCGACCACTTATCCGGCCCTCGCTCGCGCCTGCGCTGCGATCGCCCATCCGCCGATTCGCTCGATGGGGACGATCGGCGGTAATTTGTGCATTGACACGCGATGCACGTATTACGACCAGACCTTCTTCTGGCGTGAAGCGCTCGGGTTCTGTTTGAAGAAGGATGGAACGGTTTGTCCCGTCGCGCCAGGAGGGACGCGATGCTGGGCGGTCTCGTCATCTGATGGGGCCCCGGTGATGATCGCTCTGGGCGCCGTGCTTCGGCTCATTGGCCCGCATGGAGAACGGACGATCGCTGCTGAGGAGTTCTATCGCGATGATGGGATCCAATATTTGGCTAAAGCCCCCCAGGAGATCCTCGTTGAAGTGACGCTTCCGCGCCAGGAAGGATGGAGGAGCACGTATTGGAAGTTGCGCCGACGAGGCGCTATAGACTTCCCCGTTTTAGGCGTCGCTGTGGCCGTGCGGATGGAATCAGGGGAATGTCGAGACGCCAGAATTGTCCTCGGAGCCGTTGGATCATGTCCAAAAAGGATCCGCGAAGCTGAGCGCATTTTAGAGGGAAAGCGGCTTGAGCCGGACGTCATCGAAGCCGCCGCACACACGGTCTCTCGCGTGATCCGCCCGCTCGACAATACCGATTTTCTTCACCTCTATCGCAAGAGGATAGCCTCAGTTTTCACTCGACGGGCCTTGAGTGAAATCGCCGGTGCCCCCCTCGCTGAGGGAGTGTTCGAAATGTGAATACCGTGCGATCATTGAGCGGGGCGTTCAGGAGAGCGGCGTCAATGAGGGGATAATTTTTGGAGCGCCTACGAACGGATCAGGCATTTCGCAAGAAAGTGCGTCGTCACCTTCTGACGGGGGAACTGCTGGCGCTTCCTGTGGAATTCGAGCGCCTCGTGGCGCTCGTTCGAGAGGCAGTGACGATGCTCGCTCGGCTTATTGAGGTGGTCCAATATTTAGCTGAGGCACAGGCGCGGATGGAGGAGCGCGTGGGGCAATGGGAAGAACGAGTGCAACGGGTTGAGGAGCAGGTGGGACGGCTTGAGGAAGCCATGGTGCAATTGGCCGAGGCACAAGTACGGACCGAAGAACGAGTAGGTTGGATGGAAGAGATGATAGCGCGGTTAGCCGAGGCGCAGGCGCTGACGGAGGGGAGAGTGGGGCGGATGGAGGAGGCGGTGAGGCAGTTAGCTGAAGCGCAGACGCAGGCGGAAGCACGCATGGGGCGGATGGAAGAAGCAATGGCGCAATTGGCCGAAGCACGAGCGCGGACGGAAGCTCGTGTAGAAGAGCTAGCTCAAGCCCATCTCCAGATGCAGGAGGTCATGCGATCCCTGGTCCAACAAGTGGTCCAACTCGGTCAATAGGTCGGACGATTGAACGACGTGGTAGGGGTCACGTTAGAAGATTTCGCGCGCGAAGTGGCCCTGGCTTATCTGGCTCAGCACTACGGCGTTCGCGTGGAAGGACTCGAACGGCGGTTCTTCACGATTGGAGGGGGCAGGAGATTGAGATCAACCTCTATGGCAAAGGGTGGCGGGACGGGGAACGGGTCGTTGTGCTCGGAAAGGTGCGAAGTCGAATTTATGGGCGAGGGGTGGAGGTCGTCGTGCGTCGAGCACATGAGCTGCGATCCCCAGTCGTTGGGACGCCCATCGTCGCCCCGTTTGGGTTTGTGATTCATCCTTCCGATGACTTCAAGGGCGTGAACCTGCGGCAAAAACTGCTTTGGGGATAATTCCATGATCCGCGGTGCTCATTCGTGGGCGTTCAGCCCGGGTAGCGGCGTTGCTTTTCATGAGTCAAAGGCTCCGATGATTGCGGCGACCGAACGATATGCGCATGGTATGGCGGGAGCGGGAAGCGGCGAGTCTCCTGGACGGGAAAGGCGCTCGAAGCCCTACAGTTTTTCCTTGGGCGGGGCGATCTCAAGGGAGGCATGAAATTTCGCTGGAGGCGGCGCTGGGATTCGAACCCAGGTATCGAGGTTTTGCAGACCTCCGCCTTACCACTTGGCTACGCCGCCTTCTTCTTCCGGCCAAAATTATAATCGGCGAAGGCTCAAATTTTCAACCACCCCATTTGGGCGGTTCGTCAGGACCCGAGTTCTGACAGTCAGCCTTCGCCGATCTCGATAAGTCCCTGGAGCGGGAGACGGGATTCGAACCCGCGACTTCAACCTTGGCAAGGTTGCACTCTACCGCTGAGTTACTCCCGCTTCAGAAGCTTAATTTTACTCCCTTCCCGGTCTGTGTCAAGAGGGCGGCGAAGCAGGACGAAGGATCGCTGCTCAACGAGGGAGCGGCCGAGAAGCTTGCTCCCCATCGCCCTTGGTCGAGGGGAGTCGCTGGTATGCGCGTGATGAATTGGTAAGGGAATCTCGCTCATGGAGGCATTGGCCTCAAGTGGGGCTCGAGCGAAGAGGTGGCTTGATTCTCTCTCGCTTCTCTGCGTAGAATACGCCACCTGAAAAGCTGAAAGAGGCGGAGGACGGCGGTGACGTCGTCATGGGGTGCACGGAACATGCGCGTTGGGCATGTACATCGCACAGCGAGATGGGGATGGACTTTTATCCTTTTGCTCATGGTGAGGGGTATGAATCCGACTATTTTGGACGCTCAAGAGGTCTCTCGGGAAGCTCGCCTCGCGCAGGCCGTTGAGCAATTGCGCGAGCGACTCGTCGCATGGCGGCGGGATTTTCACATGTATCCGGAGCTTTCGAATCGCGAGGAACGGACCTCACGGGTTGTGGCTGAATATCTTCGTCAGCTCGGCCTTGAGGTGCAAACTGGGATCGCCCGACACGGGGTCGTGGCTCTCCTAAGGGGAGCTTTGCCTGGTCCGGTCGTCGCCTATCGCGCGGACATGGATGCTTTGCCAATCGAGGAGACCATAGAAGTCCCCTATAAATCTCGGAATCCGGGAGTGAAGCATGCGTGCGGGCACGACGCGCACACTGCGATCGGGCTGGGCGTGGCGACTGTCCTCAGTCAGATGCGCGATCGTCTGCGGGGAACGGTGAAGTTCATCTTCCAGCCGGCGGAAGAAGGGCCTCCTCCAGGCGAGGAAGGGGGCGCGCGATTGATGATCAAGGAGGGAGTCCTGGAGAATCCGCGCCCGCAGGCGATCTTCGGTCTGCATGTTGATCCACGCGTGGACGTGGGGAAGATCGCCTATCACATCGGACCGGCCATGGCGTCAGCCGACCTCATCGAGATCACGATTCGAGGGAAGAAGGTGCATGGGGCGTATCCCCATGAGGGCGTGGATGCGATAGTCATCGCCGCTCATGCCATCACGGCGCTTCAAGTAATTCGCAGCCGGCGCGTGGATACGTTTCAGCCCTTTGTCCTCACGCTTGGAAGCATTCACGGAGGAAATCGGCACAACATCATCACGGACGAGGTGAAGCTGCAGGGGACGCTGCGCACGCTCGATGAGAAGGTCCGCGCCCAAGTGATTCAGATGATGCATCAAACCCTGAAGGGGGTGACCGAAGCACTGGGCGGATCATACGAACTGAAGATCGAAGAAGGCGCGATCGTGACCTACAATGATCCTCGTTTGGTCGAGGAGACGCTTCCAACGCTTCGACGGGTGCTCGGCGGGGAGAATCTCGTCACGACGCGTCCTCACATGGGGGCCGAGGATTTCAGCTACTACGCCCGTGTGATCCCTGGGTTCTTCTTCTTCCTCGGCGTGCGGAACGAGGCCAAGGGGATCACCGCGATGATTCATACGCCGGAATTCGATCTTGATGAGGATGCGCTCCCACTGGGCGTGAAGGTGGCGGCGAGCATCCTGCTCGATTATCTGGAGCGGCAGGCCGCCTCTTCTGCGCAATGAGAGAGCGCGCGACCGGCGAAGGCTTCTCAGACGAATCGCGAGGGAGGGGAGATGGCAGCGTCGTCGCTGGTGGAATTAGCTCAAGCGTATATCGAACAGGAGCAGCCGCGAAGAAGGGAACAGGCTGAAGTGCGGGTCCTTCCCGTCCGCAAGCGGCTCACGGCTGAGGGAGAATTTCGCCTCGTACATCCTGGAGTGATTTGGGAAGCGTGCCAGACGTGGCTCGAGGAGACGCGACGCTTCGGCTGCGATATCGTGGACCATGTCGTGCGGCATCCGCAGGCGTCATCGCTCCTACGACAACCGGATGAGGTGGAACGCTTCCGCCGATTCATCGCCGGATGGCTCGCCCGCGAGTTGGAAGAGTACATCATTCCCAGTTGCTTGGCGTTCATGAAGGAACGAGGCATCCAAGTGGAACAAGAGGAGCGTATCGTCCGACATCGTGCCGAGACGATCATCGCTCAGATGACCAAGGAACTGCTCACGCAGATTCATCTGGCGACTAGGCGTATGGCCTCCACGTCGTCCTGATGGAGACCTACGCTTCATTTTGATTGGCGGATGGGGAACGTCGTTTCTTCAGGAGGATTAAGAACACCACGAGAACGGCCGCGCCCAGAAGAAACCACGGCGAAGCACGTTTGATAAGGGACATCGCTGCCGACCCGAACCGCGCCGCCAGATAACCCTCTAGTCCATAACGCGTCAGGCGTCCCAGTAGGACCCCCATGAGAAATCGTTCGCGCGGTATCCCCAAGATCCCAGCCATAACGAGCGTCGGTTTTGCCGGAAATGGAGGAGGAAGGAAGACAGCGAGGGCAATGGCCAGAAGACCGTATTGATTGAGGAATTGGCGGAGCTGCTCTTGACGGGATGGAGAGAGGCGCGAGAGCATGCGTTCGCCCACTCGCCGCGTGAGCGTGTAGAGGACAAGACACCCGAGCGCGGACCCGATCGTCGCGGCTCCGGTATACAACCAGACCCGTGTGGGATTCCACATGGAGAGAAGCACCAAGACGCCGTCTGGACCTCCGGCCAGCGGGAGCATCGCCGAATCGAGGAGCGCGATCACAAAAAGGCCCACCAAGCCGAGGTCGAGCAGGATTTCTTCCATGGCCTTCATGCGCGCCGATGCTCGGGATCCAGCGAAGAGGGATTCGCCGCCGAGGAGGGGGGCAAGTCATCAACGAACAGCGGCGCGCGCCGCCGAAGCACGCGCACGATCCCATAGCCGATCACCGTGATCGCTCCGATTCCGAGTGCGATCGTGACCCCATGTTCGCGCATGTATCGCAAGATGGCGTGACCGTAGATCAAGGCGAGAGCCCCCTCGATGTAATATCGCGCGGATCGCGCCAGCAAGATCGTCAGTATGAACTTCATGCGCGGATATCGGAGCGCCCCAGCCGTCGCGACGAAGATCTTAAAGGGCGCTGGTGGAGGACACAACGCTGGGATGAGCAATACGAACGCTCCATATTGCGCGTAAAGCCGCTCCACGCGACGCACCTTCTCGGGCGAGAATCGCTGGCGCAGAAACGCCTCGCCGCCCACGCGAGCGAGCGTGTAGAGGAGGAGACACCCGAGGACAGATCCCGTGGCGGCGAGCAGCGGCCAATAAAGCGCTTCCGCCGGATGGTGGAGGACGCGCGTGACGACAATCACGTCGTTGATCTCTGGGATTGAGAGGAGTGAGGAGTCGAGCGTGGCAATGAGGATCATCCCCGCCGGACCCAGTCCAAGGAGGAGATCCTTGAGAACATCCCAAAAGGTGTCCAGCACGGCATCCCCTCCGTATCATTCGATCGCGAAAGCGGAGAGTTTAGCTGCTTGCGCCGAGGCTGTCAAAAATCGGTGGGGAGTTGACGCCTCCGGCGTCGTCGGGTATCGTTTGGGCCTATGCTCGAAGGGAAGACGGGGATCATCTTCGGTGTCGCGAATAAGCGGAGCATCGCGTGGGCGATCGCCCAGCGCTTCGACGAAGCGGGCGCTCGGCTCGCGCTGACGTATCAAAATGAGCGGCTCGGAGAGAACGTGCGCGAACTGGCAGCAACCTTGCGGCATCCTCCGCTCATTCTCCCGTGCGATGTGACCGAGGAGGAGCAGATCGAGGCGGTCTTCCAAACACTCGCGCGTGAGTTTCAGCATCTCGATTTCCTCATTCACTCGGTCGCGTTCGCTCCGCGCGAGGATTTGGAAGGGGCATTCCTTCACACGTCGCGAGAGGGATATCGCATCGCCCATGAGGTCAGCGTCTATTCGCTCATCGCCGTGGCGCGTCGTGCGGCCTCGCTTATGGCGGAGCACGGGGGGAGCATCGTGACGCTCACCTATCTGGGGAGCGAGCGCGTGATGCCAGGCTACAACATCATGGGCGTGGCCAAGGCCGCGCTTGAGTCCACGGTAAAATATCTCGCTGCCGAACTTGGGCCGCGGGGGATTCGCGTCAACGCACTCTCGCCCGGTCCAATCAAGACGCTCGCTGCCAGCGGCGTTCCCGGTTTCTCCCGCATGCTGAAACACGTGGCGCAGACCGCCCCACTTCGGCGCAACACCGATCCAGCCGAAGTGGCTGATGCCGCCCTCTTCTTCGTGAGCTCGCTCTCACGCGGCATCACCGGCGAGATCCTCTTCGTTGATGGCGGCTATCACATCATGGGAATGGCTGTCGCCGATTCTGCGAGCGAGGCGTGAGGACGTTGTCTCTCTCGCGCGCATCTCGCCGGAATTGATCAAGGACGCCACGCGATGAGCCGCTTCCGTGCGCCCGAGCGCTTCGGCGTCTCGAAACGCTCGAGCCAAGATCCGCATCGCGGAGTGCCTCAGCGCAAGTATTTGCCGAAGAATTCCAAAGTTCGCCGCCAGGCGTCTTCCGCAGCCTCTCGGTTGTACACTTCCGGTCGCGTGTCATTGAAAAACGCGTGGTCCACTCCCGGATAAATGTGGAATTCGACCGTCTTCCCGAGCTGCTTCAACTGCGCTTCCAATTGACGCACCGATTCCGGCGTCACGAATTGATCCCGCTCCGCATAGATGCCGAGCACGGGCGCGTGCAGTTTCTCCAACTTCGGTTTCACATTCGGATGCCCGCCGTAGAAGACAACACATGCGCTCACCTGAGGGTTCTCGCACGCGGCGTAGAGCGAGAGCGCTCCCCCCATGCAGAATCCGATCGTGCCGACCTTCTTCGGTTCGACCGACGGATGAGCAAGCAGGTATTGGATCGCTCCCCGCAGCTCTTTCTCGGCTTCATCAATTCGAAGCGCCATCATGAGCTTTCCCGCTTCATCGGGGGATTTCGTCGTCTGCCCATGATACAGATCGGGAGCCAGAGCGACGTATCCGGCCGCCGCAAAGCGGTCGCAGACATCTTTGATGTGATCCACCAACCCCCACCACTCTTGAATGACAACGACGCCGGGACCCTTCTCGGCAGGGAGCGAAAGATACCCCGACGCCGTCTTCCCGTTCGCCGTGAATTCAACCATTTGTCCGGCCATTGGTTTCCTCCTCGCCGTGTTCCGGAAATTCTCTTCGTCGAACGAAGGTGAAGTTATATCGGCCTGTGCTCACATACGTCAAGCTCATGCGTCCGATGGCCGTCCTTCATCATCGTTTTCATTTGGATCGCGAATTCTTCACTTGCTTCTGGGTTCCTCTTTGAACATGATACTTGCCCTATGGCGGGAAGGACGTTTCAGGTGGTGACCGCGGGGATGCTCGCGCTGACGCTGCTCTGTCTGGGGATAAACGTACTCGGATGGACTCGATTGCGGGCGCTGGCGCGAGTGACCTCGGATGTCCCAGCGACACTCACGCCGCGCGAGATCGAAGGACTCGGTCAATTGACCGGGTTGATTCGGTTGGAAGCCGTGTACTTCACGTTGCTTTTCCTTTATGCGCTCGCCTATCCGGGGGCGCTCGCATGGGGGCCTGTCCTCTTCGTCGTTCTCTATCACTGGTTTGGATGGGCGGCCAACGAGTGGACAGGGGCGACGTCGCAGGCCGTCGCTCACCTGCAACAGGATTCGAAGCCTGCTCCCTCCTTTCGCGCGCGAGCGCGCACGGCGCTCACCGTGATTGGTGTGTTGGATGCTCTTGAAGCGATCGTTCTGATTTACATCATGCTCGCGCTTGCTGGAGCATTACGTCATGCGGGAGCGTGAAGGAAGGACCGCCAGAGGGAACGAATCGGCCCATCAAAGGGTTCGAGGCCGATGCTTTGCTGAGATCTATCGTCTCGTGCGACGCATTCCGCGCGGGCGCGTGGCGTCTTACGGCGACATCGCGGCGCTCTGCCGGGCGAATGTCTCGGCGCGCGTGGTCGGATGGGCGCTCGCGGTTTGCCCTCCCGATGTTCCTTGGCATCGGGTGGTCAATCGCGATGGACGTTTGACTATTGGTCGGCGCGCGCTCTGGCTGCAGCAGCTTCAGCGCGATCTCCTGCGAGCTGAAGGTGTCGCGTTTCTCGCCGAGGATCAAGTGGCGATTGAGGCGTATCGGTGGCGACCGCGTCGTACGGTGCCCTCTCGTCGAAGCCGGGACAGAAAAATTTTCGCTTCCGGAGATTTCCGTTGAAAAGTGGCGCGAAATTTGTCATTCTTAGGTGTTTGGCGAAGATGACGGGACGAGGACGAAAAACTGAGGATGGCGTACCAGCGGAAACTCGACCTGGCCATCGAGTCGGCGCGCAAATTGGCGCGCATTGGGGCGAGTACTAACCTCGTGAATTTGCTCCGCAAGATGCGTCCAGCCGACGTCGCCGTCATCTTCGGGAACCTCACCGATGGGGAGCGACTCTTCGCCTTCCGCTCTCTGCTAAAGCAAGACGGGAATTTTGTAGCTTCGACCTTGAGCGAGATGCCGCCGGAGGAAGCGGCTTCGCTCCTCGCCCACTTGGAACCGGAGACGATCGCCGACCTCCTGCAGAAGATCCCCGTAGACGATGCGACGCAGATCACCTCCAAATTACCTCCGGGATTGGTCGAGCGCGTGCTCGAGCTGATGCATGTCGCCCGGTCGGTGGATGTCGTGGATCAGCTGCAGTTCGAGGAAAACACGGCCGGGCGCATCATGAATCCTCATGTCTTCGCGTTGCATGAGGACATGACCGTCGGCGAGGCCATCTCCACCTTGCAGCGCAAGAGCGACGAGCTGGAGATGGTCTTCTACCTCTACGTCGTGGACGATCGGCATCATCTCGTCGGAGTCGTGAGCCTGCGCCAACTGTTGCTCAATCCTCCGAGCACGCCTCTGCGCAAGATCATGTCCACGGACGTCATCAGTGTGCACACGAGCACGGATCAGGAGGAAGTCGCGCGCGTTGTCTCGAAGTACGATCTCATGGCTGTTCCCGTCGTGGATGACGAGAACCGGCTCGTGGGGATCGTAACTGTGGATGATGTGATTGATGTCCTTCAGGAGGAGCTGACCGAAGATTACTTCCGCATGGTCGGATCGGATGCCGCGGAGTTGGAGCGGCGGACGCCTGGGGAGATCGCCCGATTGCGCTTGCCATGGCTCCTCATGACGGTCCTCATTGAACTGATCGCTGGTGTCGTCATCCATCGGTTCGATGATACGCTGGGGACGGTCATTCTTCTGGCGTCGTTCATGCCGGTCATTCAAGCGATCTCGGGGAATACGGGACTGCAATCGGCGACGATCGTCGTGCGGGGATTGGCGACGGGACACATCAGCTTGAAAGATTGGTGGCGTCCGGTTTGGCGGCAGCTTCGGACGACGCTCATTTTAGGAGCGATCCTGGGTCCGCTCATCTTCCTCGTCGGTGGCTTCTGGCATGGGTGGCAACGCATGGCGGAGCGCGGCACATGGTTCGATCCCGTCTTTGGATTCGTCGTCGGCTTCTCGATGTTCGTCGCCATCAATCTCTCGGGAGTCGTGGGGACAGTGATCCCGATGCTCTCGAAACGTCTGGGCTTTGACCCCGCGTTGACGGCCGGTCCCTTCGAGACGGCGTTTCAGGACGTCGCGAGCGTGACCATCATGCTCGGGCTCGCGACGCTGCTCCTGCAGTGGATGGCATGACGGCCCGCATGGGGGCGACGCGGGCACGTCATTTCCCCACGAGGTCAGCGCAGATCTCGACGTCCGCTCCGGTGATTACCAACTCATCGAATCCTTCATGGAAGGTGGGAGGAGATCGACGCAATTCCTCCAGCATGCGGCGCAGGACGGCTTCGGGAACCACGCGATCGCGCTCGCGATTCCGCTCTTGACAGAGGGGAAGCGGCACATCGAGCCAGTAGCCGATGATCCATCGAACGCCGCTTTCGCGCAGCTCGCGGATCGTCAGGCGGCGGAATTTCGGGTTGACGTTCGTAGCGTCATAGATGACATTGCGTCCCGCGCGCACGGCGGCCAGCAAATTCGAGCGCGCGAGACGAAACACTCGCGCGGCTTCCCCCTGGATAGCTTCATCACCGTAAAGGTGCTTGCGGATCTCATCGGAACTGATGATCGAAGCTGGCGCATGCTGCTCGGCCAGGCGCCGCGCGAGCGTGCTCTTGCCAGAGCCGGGAAGCCCGATTAAAATGTGCGCGCTCGGTCGCATCCTCCCTCCCAACCATTGAGGCCGAGCCGACGAGATGGGCATTATATGCGGGCTTCGCGAGACCTTGCCAGTATGAGCACGGCATCGCCAGCAGAGATCGAATTGATCGTGCGGGCCGAACACGCCGATCCGTTTCACATCTTAGGCAGGCATCCAGTCGCGCGCGAAGGAGAATCAGGCTTCGCCATTCGCGCCTTCTTGCCAGAGGCCGACACAGCCTTCGTCATAGATGCTCGTTCGGGACAAGTGCATCCGATGGAACGTGTGCATCCGGATGGATTTTACGAAGCTGTCCTCTGGGGAGAGACGGAGCCTCTCCCGTATCGGCTTCGCACGGTGAGCGGAGGAGAAATCCGGGAATTCCTCGATCCATATAGCTTTCCTCCTGTGCTCACCGATTTCGATCTCTATCTCATCGGCGAGGGCACGCATCAACGCATTTATGAGAAACTCGGTGCGCACGTGCGCGAAATTGAGGGCGTGCGCGGCGTCCATTTCGCCGTTTGGGCACCGAACGCGCGACGTGTCAGTGTCGTCGGCGACTTCAATGCTTGGGATGGACGCCGGCATCCCATGCGGGTGCGAGGGACCAGTGGCGTGTGGGAACTCTTCATTCCCGACCTTCCGGAAGGCACGCTCTACAAGTTTGAGATCAAGTCGCAATATGGGGACGTGCTGCTTCTGAAAAGCGATCCCTACGGTTTCTTCTTCGAGCCTCCGCCCAAGACGGCGACGATCGTCTTCGATCTCTCGCGCTGTCGCTTCGCCGATGAAGCGTGGATGCAAGAGCGCGCGCGTCGGAATGCCCTGGATGCGCCGATGAACATCTATGAGGTGCATCTCGGTTCCTGGCGGCGTGTGCCCGAAGAGGGACATCGGCCGCTCACGTATCGAGAGGCCGCACATCAGTTGGCCGCGTATGTGAAGGAGATGGGGTACACGCACGTCGAGCTTTTGCCCATTTTGGAGCATCCGTTCGACGGATCATGGGGGTATCAGGCCGTCGGTTATTATGCGCCGACGAGTCGGTACGGGACGCCCGATGATTTCGCATATTTCGTGAACACGCTGCACGAGTGGGGAATCGGCGTGATCCTCGATTGGGTGCCCGCGCACTTTCCCAGGGATGCGCACGGGTTGGCTTTCTTCGATGGCACGCATTTGTACGAGCATGCCGATCCGCGTCGCGGGGAGCATCCGGATTGGGGGACGCTGATTTTCAACTATGGCCGGAACGAAGTGCGAAATTTCCTGCTCGGGAGCGCGCTCTTTTGGCTGGATCGCTATCATGCCGACGGGCTGCGCGTGGATGCCGTCGCTTCGATGCTGTATCTGGATTACTCGCGAAGACCGGGCGAATGGGTGCCCAATATCTATGGCGGGAACGAGGACCTGGAGGCAATCGCTTTTCTTCGACGATTCAACGAATGGGTGCACGCGCTGTATCCTGGCGCGGTGACGATCGCCGAAGAATCTACGGCCTGGCCCATGGTCTCGCGTCCGACGTATCTCGGCGGATTGGGCTTCACGTTCAAATGGAATATGGGGTGGATGAACGACACGCTGCGGTATATGGCCAAGGATCCGATCTATCGCAAGTATCACCACAACGATCTGACGTTCTCGCTCATGTATGCGTTCTCGGAGAACTATATCCTGCCGCTCTCGCACGATGAAGTGGTGCATGGGAAGCGCTCGCTCATAGAGAAGATGCCTGGCGATCGCTGGCAGAAGTTCGCGAATCTGCGGCTCCTCTACGGATACATGTTCGGTCATCCGGGCAAGAAGCTCCTCTTCATGGGGAGCGAGTTCGGACAGTGGCGCGAATGGGACGTCTCTTCGAGCCTCGATTGGCATTTGCTCGAAGAGGAGCCGCATCGCCAACTGCACCGGTACGTCCGCGACCTGAACCATTTTTATCTGGCCGAGCCAGCGCTCTACGAGCGCGATTTCGAGCCAGAGGGATTCGAGTGGATTGATTTTCGCGATTGGGAGTGTAGCATCATCGCCTTTTTGCGGCGCGCGCGTCGTGAGGCTCCGTTCCTCATCTTCATCTGCAATTTCACGCCGGTGCCGCGCCTGGGCTATCGCGTTGGCGTCCCGGAACCGGGCGAGTATCGGGAGGTCTTCAACAGCGATCGGCCAGAATATGGAGGGAGCGGCCATGGCAATCCCGAGCCGATTCGGGCCGAACCCATCGCCTGGTCCGATCGCCCGTACTCGGTTCGCGTAACGCTGCCTCCACTGGCGGTCATCGTCTTGAAGCGCGATTGATCGCGGACTCATCCACGAGGGAGGGGGAGATGAAGTCGCATACGGAGTATCTGGAGTTTCACACGAAGAAGCGGCGCGAGTACATCAACATCACGCGCGAGGTGGAGCGCGCGGTGCAAAAGAGTGGGATTCGAGAAGGCCTGGTCTTGGTCTCTGCCCTCCATACGACGGCGGGCGTTTATATCAACGACGACGAGGAGGGATTACTTCAGGACCTCGATGAGATGTTGGAGAAACTCGCTCCCTACGGTGCCCCGTATCGCCATCATGCCACGGGCGAAGACAACGGAGACGCGCACCTGAAGTGCTTGCTCCTCCATCATCAAGTCATCATACCGGTGACCAATGGGAAGCTGGATCTAGGGACATGGCAGCGGGTCTTCTATGCGGAGTTCGATGGACGTCGGCGCAAGCGCGTAGTGATCAAGGTCGTTGGGGAATGAGCGGCCTCCCTCGCGCTACCGCGTGGCTCACATCCCCCCTCGGTCCATCTCGCGTTGCCGCTGGGTCGGGCGAAGATTACAATTACACCGTCGGATATGCGAGCTCGGCTTTCGGGAACAATGGGGCGAGAGGCCATCACGCGGGCGATGGTGTGAAGGGATGTCGCTCGGCCGGAGTGGGTGAAGTGCAGTTCCCCTCGAAAGGGACTGAAGCGGATGGGCAAGGGCGGTTTGCCGAGCCACGCAGCGGGAGAGTTGTCATGAGCACGATGGCCAAACCGTTCAAGAGGGGGAGTTATGGTCTCGTCTCCGATCGCGGGTTGAATCCTCGCCGTCCGGTGAATGAGGATAGCTACGTGGTATTGGACGATGTGGGCTTGTTCGCCGTGGCCGATGGCGTGGGAGGACAGAATGCGGGGGAGATTGCCAGCCGGACGGCGATGGAGATCCTCCGTCATCATTTCTCCAGAAAAACGCGCGGCGACCGCATGCGATATTTGGAGCAAGTGATCGCATATCTGAACGGAGCGCTTCGCGAGATGGCGATGAGCGAGGAATCATTGAGCGGCATGGCCACGACGCTCGCCGTATTGCTTCTGGAGCCACGACACGCGGTGATCTGTCACATTGGCGATAGCCGCGTCTATCGCTTCGCCGCAGGGAAGCTCTATCGCGAAACGATTGACCATACGCTCGTCGAAGCCGAGCATTTGGGCGGATTCTCCATCTTGGAGTACACGAAGAAGTATGTCCTCACACGGGCCCTGGGCATTGGCGAAGAGGTCATCCCGGACATGAAGAAGATTGGGCTGGAGCCGAATACGGTCTTCTTGCTGTGCACCGATGGGATCACGCGCCACGTGACCGATGAGGAACTGCAGGACCTTTTGGCGCGGGAATCGGATCCACAGCGGGTATGCGATCGGCTCAAGGAACTGTGCTACGAGCGAGGCGCGCGCGATAATTTCACCGCTCTCGTCGTGCGCGTGGATTCGGTGTCCCCGCGTCCCAGTCGATCCGAGCGCGGAGTCGAATGGGAAGGCCGAGGGCTCCTCGAATCGACGGCGGAGGGACACCCATCGCTCTCGACCGCGTCGGATGCTTCCGAGGCATCAGCGGGGCGTCGTGTTCTTCCTTCGGAATCGGAGCGCTCGTTGACGATGGATCTGCGCCGTTTGGGTCGCGCGTATGGCGTGGTGTTGCTCGTAGCGCTGCTCAGCGCCATCGTGCTCTTCATCGCGGGAATGAATGTCGAACGATGGCGGGCTGAGAGAGGGGGTGTTTCGCTCTCGACGACCGAGCGCGCGCATGCGCATTTGGATCGCGCGATCGAGAGATTTCGCGCTGGTCAATATGCGGAAGCGGAACGCATCTTGGAAGAAGGGATACGGTGGGATTCCTCCAATGGCCTATACCATCACTGGTTGGGACAGACGCGTTTCGCCCTCGGCGAGTATCGCACCGCGGCCGAGAGTTTCGTGCGCGCGATGGAGCTGGGAGGATCGGAGGAGAACCTGCTCTTTGCCGCAGCCGCGTGGCAGGCAGCCGGCGAATCGGAGCGCGCTCGCGACTTCTTGCAGCGGTATGTCCAAACTGTGGTCGTCCGCCGGACATCGGAGGGAAAACCATGATGCGCCGTGAGCGCGCGCGGACCTGGAGGCTATCCGATGGATGGGGTCGCTGTCTGAGAAGGAGGGGGCGATGAAGCTCCAGAGCGGATGGATCTTCGACGTGCGGCGGTGCATGGACGCCGAGGGGAATCTCTTGCCTCCAGAGCGCGTCCCCTTGGAGGCATTGCTCGATCCGCAGAAACTCCTTCAAGCGCAAGTGCACTTGAGCGAGATCACGCGGATGGAGGCGTCCATCTATCTATACGATGAAGCGTCCCCGCGGCCGATTCATCCCGATGTCGCGCCGATGCGAGTGAGGTCGCCACTTTGTCATGAGCTGAATAGGCTGGAGATGGCGGGTTCCTCCCGATGCGTGCACGACACGTGGCGAGCATCGCTTCTGGCGATGCAGCGACGGGAGCCCGTCATCGCTGATTGCGTCGGCGGACGCTCCACCTTGTGGAGCTGCCCCATCCTCTTGACGTACCATGAGCAGACGTATCCGAAAGCGGCCATCACCGTGGCGGCTTTTCCCCTCGAGCATTTCTTCACGAACGAAGTCCTGGAGGCGCTCTTTCCGACGGGGAATCCCGCTCTCGGAGCAAGCCGTGAACAAGCGCGACGATGGGCCATTTCGGATGAACAGTTAAGCCACGTGCGCGAGTTGGTTCGCTTGATGGCCGAAGCCTTCTCAGCGGAGATCTCAGCGCGATATGAGTGGGCGCATTATTGCTCGATAGTCTCGCCTTCTTCGGCAGAACCTCTCTCGGCTTTGGTGGAGAGGCTCTCGCAGATGGCGCACGAGGTTAACAATCGGCTGACGAGCATTCATCTTCATGCCCATCTGGCGCGCCAAGTGGTCGAAGCGCCCGATGTCCAGGAGTCTCTCGAATTTGTCAAACGAGAGGCGCGCTCGGCCATTGAAGCCGTACGATCACTGACGCAGTACGTTCGTCAGGGATTCTCTTCTGCGAAGATGACCATGGGAAGTCGCGATCCCTCTGTCGAGAAGGCCGCCGAATCACCTATCGGATCGAGAAGCATCCTCGTCGTGGAAGACGAGAGGCCGATCGCTGAATTGATCGCGCGCGCGTTGCGAGCGGCTCATTACGATGTCGACATCTCGCTCGACGGAGAGACAGCGCTTTCCATGATCGAGCGGAAACAGTACGATCTGATCATCGCCGATCTGCGTATGCCGGGGATAGGAGGGAGGGAACTGTACGAGCGTGTCCGACAAGTGGCTCCTTCCCTGGTGCGTCGCATGGTCTTCCTGACGGGGGACATCTTAAGCGAAGAAGCGCTTGTCTTCCTCCGTGAGACGGGGAGCTTGCGCTTGTCAAAACCTTGTTCGTTGGAGGAACTGTTGGCGTTGGTGAAAGCCGGGTTGGAGCGAAGTGAGTCGCCAGCCTCCTAGGCGAGAAGGAGGCGCCCGTGCTGAGGACGTCGTGGGGGGAAGGAATGCGGCGAGGACGTCAGCTATTCGCCCTGGCGGAACGGCAACGGCAGCGGGGGGCGTTCGCCGAAGCGCTCGAGCACTATCGCGAAGCGCAGCGAGTTTTCGCGCGCGAGCGAGATGAGCGAGGGCTTATGGAGTGCGCGTTGGCCCAGGGCCATTGTCTGCGGCTGCTTGGGAGGTTTCGACAAGCGCGACGCGCTTATCAACGCGCGGCGCGCCTGGCGCAGGCATTGGGCGAAGACGTGAGCGCGGCCGATGCCCTTATGGGAGAGGGGATGGCCGTGCGAGCGGTGGGAGAGTTGACCGAAGCCTTGCGTCTCTTCCGCGAGGCCGAACGCGTGTATCGGATGATAGGGGATGATTTCGGGCGCGCCTATTTGCTCTGGGCGCGAGGTGGGACGTTTCGCCTGAGCGGTGACCTGCGCGCCGCCTATCAGAGCTTCCGCGACGCCTGGCGATGGTATGAGCGCGCCGGTGATCGGGTGGGGGCTGCTTACGCTCTCTGCGGCCTCGGTGGCGTCTCGCGCGTGATGGGGCGGTACGCCGCTTCGTTCGAATTCTATACGGAGGCGAACGATCGGTTCCGCCGTCTGCGCGACACGTTCGGTCGCGCGTATTCCTTCTGCGGCATCGCCAACGCGCATCGGATGCGAGGCGAATACGAACGCGCTTTGGAGTTCTTCGAGCGCGCTACGGCGCTTTATCGCACGATCGGCGATGAGGTGAGCTACGCCTACACGCTCTGGGGCGAAGCGACGGCCTACAAGATGCTCGGCCATTATGAGCGCGCGCGCGTGGATTTCCGCGAAGCGGATCGGCTCTTCCGAAAGACGCGCGATATGCGTGGAAGAATTTACGTATGGCTCGGAGAGGGCGAGCTTCATCTGCTTCATGGCGCGCCGGGGCGGGCAGAGCGCTATTTTCGAATGGCGCTGAAGACGGCGCGCCAATTCGGATTCCGCTTGGAAGAGCTTCACGCGCATCTCCTCCTTCGATTGCTCCGACGGGAGAACGGACAACGGGTTTCCTTCGATCCCCTCATCCGACGGTATCGCGCCTTGGGAACGACGTTTTTACGCGCTCCCTCGCTCCCCCTCAATCTGCCTTAGTGAAATCGCTTGCCCCATTCAACGAAGGTGAGGAGAGTGATTCGTGGGGATTGACTCTCTCGCTCTTCCGGCAGGGGAGACAGGGAGTTCGATGACGAACGTGGCCCCATGACCTTCTTCGCTGAGGGCATAGATCTCGCCTCCATGCTCCTTGATGATCCCATGGCAGATGGAGAGTCCCAGACCGGTCCCTACGCCCGGAGGTTTCGTCGTGAAGAACGGGTCGAAGATGCGGGAAAGATGAGAAGCCGGGATGCCGGGGCCGTCATCAGTGAAGCGAATTTCGAGCACTTCGTGAGGGGAACCTTCACCACCCGATCGCTTCATCCGCGTCTCGACCAGGAGCGTCCCGTGCCCGCGCGCTTGCTGAACGGCATGTTCGGCGTTGAGGATGATGTTGAAGAAAACCTGTTCGAGGAGGTTGCGGTCCGCCCAGATGCGAGGCAGATCCGGCGCAAGATTCAAGATCACGCGAAGTGGGCTCGATGGCGTGCGCGCGCGATAGGCGTCGAGCGCTGCGCGAAGAACGTCGTTGACATCTATGGTGATTTTCTCCGGGCGATAGAAACGAGCGAAAGCGAGCAAGTTTTGGATGACTTTCTTCGCACGCTGTGCTTGCTCGATGATCGTCTGTAGGTCGTGTCGCGCGCTCTCGCTCAAAGGCTCGTGGGCGAGCAGCAGCTCCGCATATCCGAGCACACTAGTGAGCGGATTGTTCAGCTCGTGGGCGATGCCCGAGACGAGCTGTTCGAGGGCCGCGAGCTTCTCAGCTTGAAGACGCCGTTCGAGGGACGATCGTTCGCGTCCTCTCTCGCTCAGGATCACACCTACGGCGGGCTTCCCCTCATATTCGACCGGTACGCTCTGGACCTGAAGGGCGATTTCGCCGCCATCCTTTCGTGTGAATCGAAGCTCAATTGGAGAAGCCATCTCCAATCGTGACTCCGTGTCCAGGAGCGCACGCAAGCGATCGCGATCCTCTTCCCGAACGAGAGCCAGAAAGTCTGAGAGGACAGACGATTCTCCAGCCGGAAGTCCCACGAGTTCCGTCCAGCGACGATTCGCATATCGAATGCGTCGGTCCTGGATGATCGCGATCCCATCGCCAAGGGCTTCGATCACCATTCGATGCAGACGCTCCGATTCGGTCGCGTGTTCGAGCTGTCGCCGGAGCATCTCCGCGAATCTCGTGTTCTCCACGTGCCAGGAGAGGTGGTCGGTGATCCACCGAAGGGCGATCACATCGTCTTCGGTGAACGCATGGGGGCGATCGCTCTCGATGCTCACGATCCCAATCAGACGACCATGGACTTTGATCGGGAGATCAAATTCCGCCCGCGTCTCCGCGTGGTAACGGACGAAGCGGGGCTCGATGGAAACATCGTTCGCCAAAAGGGCTTCCCCATGCCGCGCGACCCAGCCGAGCGTGCCCACATAGATACTCTGCCGATAGCCCAAGGGGGCGGGTCGGGCATATCGGCTCTGCGTCGCCACGAGGACGATCTCTTCGGCCGACTCGTCAAGCTTGAAGATCGAGACATTCGGCAAGCCGAACGCCTCTTGAATCAGGCGACAAGCTTCTGCCAGCAGTTCGTCTTCGCTCACCGGCGCGATCATTCCTCCCTCGCGCGGGATTCTCTGCAAAGAACGAGCTAGGAGCGTCGTCGCAAGGCGACCGACGCGCTGCCATAACTCAACCCGATGGCGCTCTCGCTGAACGTGCTTCACCATCTCCCGGTATCGGCGCGCGTTCTCGATCGCCGTCCCCAAAAGATTTCCGAGCGCCAGGGAGAATGCCGAGCGATACTCCGCTGGGAGATCACGGAGGATGTTCGCGCGAATACCGCTCGCGAGGGCATCTGTCGAGGAGAGCGCTCTCTCGCCAACACCAGGCATTGAAGAGGTTCGACTCGCGAGCAAGAGAACCCCGATCGTCTCATCCCCAGCGCGGAGGGGGATGAGCGCGAAGATATGAAAACCTGCGCGTCGGATCAGGTGCCGATAGGGCAGCGGTTCCACGGTTGAGACTTCGAGAAAAAGGGGCTCTCCTGCAGCGGCGACATCGGCGATGGGTCCCTCACCAACGGAAGCGCGCTCCAGCAGCTCGGCGAAGCTCGGAGGGATACCCCGTGAAAGCCGAAGGCGAAGAGCTCGGGAGGACTCCGCGCGATCCGCATCGCGCGAGGGCGCGCTCTCCCGCAGATAGATCGCTCCCGCCTCGAACGAGAGGAGTTCGAGAAGACGCTCGAGCGCGTTCTGGAGCAGAGCGTCGAGATCACAAATGTCGGAGGTGGCTGCGGCGGCGACGTTCAGGATCGCGAGCTGCCGGGTGCATTCCAGGACCTCGGTCATCCGTTGGAGGATCCGTTCGTGCGTCGCCAGGTGCATGAGCCGATCGCCGTGTGCCAATGAGCTCGTCATATCCCCTCCTCGCTACCACTCGAAGAGAAATCCCACGCGAAGCTCCATCCGCATGAAAGGGCCATCCGATCCGCATTCCCGCATTTCGCCACATCGCGAGCGTAGTATGATGGGAATTGGCCTCATTCGTCAAGAAGATTTTCGTGCGAGAGAGCGCCCACCTGCTTTCGCGGATCAACGTCGAAGGAGATCGGGAGGTGGATGAGGTTGACAATCTCCGAGCCATGTGATACATGTGATCCTCATTCGGGTTCAGGCGAGCGGGGTGAGGTTGGGTGAAAGCCGATTCCGCACGAACGACGGATCGAACGCGCACGGAAATTTGGTTACGGCACGCATCATTATTCATCGGCTCGAAACGGCATTTTGTGAACGTGGGATCTCGTGGGCATCTTCGCCTGGGAGCTCCCCACAGCTTTCATCTCTGGAGGTCACTGTATGAGTGAACCGATGATCGCGTTCAAGAAGCCCGCGGTTTTGATCCTGGAACCAGGGACCTACTATTGGTGTCGGTGTGGACGATCGCAAAATCAGCCGTTTTGCGATGGGTCCCATAAAGGGACGGAGTTCACCCCCCTTCGATTCGAGGTCACGGAATCGAGGAAGGTCTCCTTGTGTCAATGCAAGCACACGAAAAATGCTCCCTATTGCGATGGGACGCATAAGACCTTGTGAGAGGAGGGGAACATGAGAGGTTCTCGCGTCTTGTTGGTCATCGCGATCTTGGTGGGGGCGCTCGTCCCCGCTTGGGGCGCGGACGAGTTCGTCATTGATCCCGTGCACAGTTCGATCGAATTCTCCGTCCGTCACATGATGGTGACGAACGTGCGCGGACGATTTCGCGAGTTCTCCGGGACGATCGTCTACGATGAGAAGGACATCACGAAGTCCTCGGTGCGCGTCACGATCAAGACGGCGAGCATTGATACGGGAAACGCCGATCGCGATAACCATCTCCGGAGCCCCGATTTCTTCGACGCGGCGAAATACCCGGAGATCACCTTCGTGAGCACGCGGATCGAGAAGCGTGGGGACGACTACGTTTGCATCGGGACGCTGACGATGCGCGGCGTCTCTCGGGAAGTGGCGATCCCCTTCCGAATCCTCGGCGTCGTGAGGGATCCGCGGGGGAACACGCGGCTTGGGGTCGAAGCTGGCCTCACAATCAATCGGCTCGATTATGGCGTCTCCTGGAGCCGTGCGCTTGAAGGCGGGGGATTGGTCGTCGGGAACGATGTCAAGATCGAGTTGAATGTTCAAGCGATCAAGCGAGCTGCTCCTGCAGCCTCTCGTTGACCTTCGCGCGGCCCAAGCGATGGAGACTCGTTCCCTTTCGCACCCAATGTGTCCATTGGGACGGAGGGCGCGGCCGATCATCAGGTCCCACATTGAGGGCTGACGTCCTGCTGGGAGATTGGCGAGCGAGGCCTTGTTGGTTTCTCACGGCCCTCGCTCATTTATCTCCCCTTCAGGCGTTCTCGCAACCATTCGGTGAGGACAGTGAGGAATTCGGCATCGAGCTGCTTGGTGAGCTTCCCGTACTCTGAGATGTCTCCGGTTTCGGCCTTGTGAAAGAGGTGATTGAGCGTGGGGAAGACCTTCACCTCGTAGGGGACTCTACCAATCGCCTGAAGAGCACGGGAGAAGGCCTCGGCATGGTGAGGGAAGACTTGTGTATCCTTCCCTCCTTGGAGAATGAGGATCGGACACGCGAGGTGCTCCAGAAGGGCGAGCGGTCGAAGCCGCACGAATTCTCGAAACCACGGCGAACGTGCTGCCGCCAATTGCGCGCGCGCTTCGGGAGGAAGAGCGCGTTCGATCTCTTCCCATCCCCGATCGGTCTTAACCGCTTCGAGGATCTTCCTCTGCCAGGCGATGCGCTCCTGCCGATCCTTCTCCGGAAGGTTCCGGAGTAAATAAGCTTGCTGTTCCAGAATGACCTCTTCCCCGCTTGTGGCGGGACCAGCCATGAGGACGATGGCCGCGAGTTTTGGGTCTCGGGCAGCCACGAGCAAGGCGACGATGGCGCCTTCGCTGTGGCCAATAAGAGCGATCCGATCCGGCGCGATCTCCGGTCGCGTGCGGAGGAATCGCACAGCGGCGTGCGCGTCATCGGCGAAATCGTAGGTTGTCGCCGTAGGATAATCTCCCTGGGACTTCCCCACTCCACGCTTGTCGTACCGCAGGACGGCGAATCCGTGTCTCGTCAAATGATCGGCGATTTGTTCGAAGACCTTCACGCCCGCGACATTCTCGTCGCGTTCGTGGGGACCAGAGCCAGCAATCAGGACAAGAGCCGGTAATGGGTGAGAGCGCTGTTTCGGAAGCGTAAGCGTCCCAGCCAGCATGATCGCCTCGGAGGGGAAGGTCACCTCCAGGGCCTCGTAATCCTTCGGCGCGATGCTCGCGATCGCTTTCTCATATCCCTCGCGGTAGGCCTCGATGAAAAGTAAGCCGGGAAGGATGAGCTTGATCAAGCGGCGCGCATCGTCTACCCACATCTCCATCGAGACCATCTGGCCCGTCGGCTGGGTGAGCGCGAGTTCCAGATGGATCAGATCTTCCGCTCGGTTGGCGAACGGGACACGTTCGCGCCCTTTGACGCGCACCGTGAGCGGCAGCTCAATTTGGGGAAGGACGTAAGCGCGAAAATTCTGAGGCTCCGTTCGAGAGAGGTCCACGCGCTGTGCCAAGACTTCGTAGATGAAGAAGGGAACGTTCGAGAGCACGACGAGCGCATCCGGCGAGACGCTGTCTTCTTTTGTCGTCCTCATCCCCCCCACGGTGATCTCGCTCCGCGCCTTGCCGTCGGCGAACGTCGTGCGCACTTCCTGTTCCGAAGGGCCGATGGTCGCCCTCACGTGGGCTTCACGAGGACGATATTGAGCATCAGTGACGAGCGTGAAAGAGCCGATGGCGATCGAGAACGAACGGAGCTCGAGCGAAGCGCGACCCGTCCACGTGATGTGCGTCTCGGTCTTCGTGACAGAGAACGTCTCGTGCCCGGCCGGTTGCTCGTTCACGTAGATGCGGAGGGCATTGGCGGCTTGAGCCACCGAACCATCCTCTCCGTTCACCCCTACAGCAAGCAGCAGGAACAGTTCGAGGATGACCATCTCCCTTTCAAGCAGGAAAGGGAACCGCTCACGATCGCCGATCGAGAACCGGCGACTCCTCGTGCTCGATTCCACCCTCTGTTTCCGACACGGTCACTTGTGGCTCGACCATTGAAACAAGGCCACGCCGTCGCTGGACATGCTCGACCAATCGGCAATATGCGCAGACGTCGGCCGTCGTCGGCTGACCGCAGCGCGAGCAGGGGATGAGCGCCGTGGTCTCGGCTCCCGCGAAGAGCGCGCGAATTTGATAGAAGCCGTCGAGAAAACGCCGTTTCGTGCCCGGCGCTTGATGCTCCAGTTGCGCGAGGATGGCCTTGTACGACAGCGTCGTCGCGCCGAGCGCATACGGACATTCGTCGCGGATGTACGCGATCCGGTTCACCAACGCATAAACCGTCGTTTGCTTCTCGGTGAAATAGACGAAAGGCTTGACCTTCTTCTTCAACCCCTCCCGCTCATCCAAGACCGGATATTGGCGAGCGAGATACCCGCGATTCCAATTGAGGACGTTCGAGAAGAGGACGGCGACTTCGTCATCGAGATTATGTCCGGTGGCGATCACATCGTATTCGGCTTCCAAGGCGTAGCGATTCATGAAGTACCGTTTGATCAATCCGCAGGCGGAGCAGGCTTCGCGAGCCGTGAGGTCTTTGATCTCTGGGATTGGCGCGCCGACCTCTTCGGCGACGCTGATGATGTGCAGGCGCCGATCGAGCTTCTCAGCGAGTTCCATACAACGTTGCTTCGATTGCTCTGAATAGCGATCGTTGCCGGTGATTCCCAGATCGATGTAAAAGCCATCGGCCTCATATCCGAGCGCGCACAAGGCGTGCCAGAGCGAGAGGCTATCTTTTCCGCCAGAGACAGCGACCAGAACGCGGTCTCGGCGGGAGAACATCTTGAACTTGCGGATCGTTCGCTCCGTGTAATCGAGGAACCACGGCGAGTAGCACGCCGAGCAGAGCGCCAGTCGGTGCTCCGGCATGTAGATGATGGCTTTCTTCAAGCACTTCCGGCATTTCATGTCCCGACGCCTCCGGAGACGACGCGAATCAATTCGACGTCATCCTCCACATCGAGCCACTCATCTTCGGTCACGATCTCGTCGTTTCTCACGACGACGACTGTCTCGGGCAGAACCCCGAGCTTCTCGAGCAACACACGCACACTCATGCGCTCGGTGAATTCGTATTCCTGCTGGCCGTATCGGACCTTCATAGGGGCGAATCACGAATGCGCTCATCGGCGACTCGCGCCGTGGAGCTCGACGTTATTGGCGACGAGACGGAATTGGCAGCCGAGGAATTCGACGGCCTTTCGCGTCAGGATCATGCGCTCGGTGAAGATCTCGAAGAACTCCATGACGCTCCCAATAGACGTGTCCACCTCGAGCTCCAGCGTGATGACGCGCTGCTCGGGATCCACAGCGAGCGTGCTGCGGGTGACCGAGTAGTTGATGCGATCGTGGATGTCGAATTGTTTGGGATCGGTCAAGCGAACGCGGGAACGATGCACATCGGCCTTGTCGGCGATAATGACCGCAGCACTCACCGGGCTCACGGGCATGCCATCGGATTCGTCATGATGGCCGATGGCCGCCATCACGATGCCGATGTAGCGCGGTGGCATCTTCATCGCTGTGAGAATTTGCATGGCCATGAGCGCGCCCGATTGAGCGTGCACATTTCGATTGATGACGTTGCCCGCGTCGTGGAAGAAGCCGGCGATGGCCGCCAGCTCCGGCAGCGGTGGCTCATAGCCGAGTTTTTGCAGGATCTCGCGTGCCCATTTCCCCGTCTTCTTCGCATGTCGGATACCGTGCTCCGTATAGCCGATCGCTTCGAGCACGGCATCAGCCGCCTCGACATAGGCCAGGGCCGTCTCATCTTGCAGTAGGTCCTCCAACGTCACGATTCGCGCGATTGGCTCGATCACTTTCGTTGACATGATCACCCCTCGCTCTCTCGAATTCGACACGATGTAAATATACGCCGCTCGGCCAGGGAGGCGCAAATCGCGACTCACTTCGCGGCCTTTTCCTCCTTTGTGCACAGCACGTCTTCGAAGGCGTTCAAGAGGACGCGTCGGGGAGGGGTTGCCAGCGTCACTTCGGTCTCGACCGAACCATTCCCCTGTAAGGTCGCCGTACCCAGGCGCACGAGCTTCCCCTCGCCGTAATCGAGATAGACGGGGACGAGCATGCGGAAATCATCGGGCACGCGGCTTTGAGAGACTTTGAGCCAAAGCCGATGCTTGCCATCCGGGGTTGGGTGGATCCGATAGTGAAGCACGTAATGCGGGATGGCCGTCCCGTAGACCCATTGTCGGAAGAACCATTCCATGCGCCCGTTCCCCTCCAGGTCCATTTCCGGCGTCATATGTTTCTCGACGATCCGTTGAAAGTCCTGGGTCGAGGCCGCGCGATGCGCGTAGGTGCGGACGAACTCGCGCATCAGAGCGATGAATCGGTCATCGCCCTGTCCCAGGGGAGCGCGCGGATCGCGCAGCATCATGCGTAGCATATGTAGGACGAAGGCCCCCTTCGCATATGCGAGTCGCTCATAAGCCCCGCTTGTTCGTCCCGTGTTCAAGCGCACGCCCAGGATGAGCGGACCAACCCGATAAGGCTCCAGACTCGTGCGAGTGAGGCCGAGTAAAGCCTTTTGCGTGATCACCTCGCGTTGGCTTTTCCAGAAATCGAGGAATCGCTTCAAGCGTCGCTCCGGGTCCTGGTGAAAGGCGAACTGCAGATAAAGCGCGGCCGAGAAATCCGAGAAGCCTTCGGACATCCATTGATCGCGGTACGTCTTCCAGCTCACGATATGCCCCCACCATTGGTGGGCGACCTCGTGTGCGCCGACGACATCCGTGAATTCGGAGAAACGCACGGGCAAGCCGAGTGCGCGTCGCTGCGTGCCGTCCAGGAACGCCGTGTACGGCAGATAAATGAGCATCGGCCAGCTTTGTCCGAAGAACGCGGCCGGTTGCTGCGAGAGCGCGATGCGCCCGTAGGGATTCGGTCCGAAGTAGCGGGTGAAGATACGCATCGCGTTGAGCGCCTCGATGAGCATATTCTCCGCAAGGCCGCTTGTGGTCAGACTCCCCATCGGCAGATCCAGGCGAATGCCTCGTCGTTCCAACTGCTCCGCCAGCAATTGCACGCGGCGGATTTCATCCGGTTCAGTCGGATTCGTGTAGACTTCGAGAGCGATCCCCTCCTCGATCCGCTGTCGCGTCTGGAAGAGGCCGAAATTGAACCCCGCGACCGTGGTGGGCCACTCGCTCGTCCAGCGCGACCTCTCCGAATCCCGATCGCGAGGATGCCCCGTGGCGACGATCGTATGGTCGCGTGGAATCGTGAACGTGAGCTCGAACGTCGCGCGATCGCCGAAGGGCATTTGCCAGTTGTTCGGATACCAGGTGGACCGCGCTTCGGGGATGAGGATATAGTTGCCGGGACCGCTCGGACGCACGGCTCCGCTGCCGCCATAGCGAAGGGACACGGTGCGCGGCACGCCTACCGGAAGCGGTTCCGGAAAGATTATGGCCAGCGCCTCCCCCTCTTCTTCGTCCGCTTGAAGGAATGGGAGGGGATTTCCCGCCGCATCCCACGCGCGTTCGACGCGCAGTTTCGGGAAAAGGGAGAAGCGAATGACGCGCAGATGCGGTTGGAGAGGGACGAAGGTGACTTCCGCCGTGACGTCTAACCGTCCGCCGCGATCCAAGCTGACCTGGAGGCGATACTGCGTCAGATCGTACTCGCGATGATCTTTCTCTTCAACGTTGGCCGAGGCTCGCTCCGCGTTGCGGTGAAAGAGCGCCCAGATGCCCTGAGTCGTCTCCTCATAGCTCGCCAGACCTACTTCTTCAGGGCTTGGCAGCGAAGGGGCGAATCCAAGGGGATCTACGCCAAACACGAGCTTCGGGTGCTTCTTCCCCTTCAGGAAGCAGAGGAAGAAACCCTCACGCTGTGGCGCATAGAGATCGGCCAGCAGGCGCAATTCGAGCGCGGGCTTGAGCTGACGCCGCACCACCCGTTGATGCTCGCGGATTCGATCTGCGATCGGTTTCGACGGTGGGGCGCGAGTGATTGTGAGATGCCGGCGCAGCTCTTCTCCCGTCCTGTCGGTGAAGTAGAGGATCGCCTCCTCGAAGGGCTCGCGCAACTCGCTAGTGCCTGTCAGATGGGCGAGGAATTGTCGCTCGACCTCAAGTGAAGGGGAGAGCGTGAATGTCCCTTCGCCCACGAAGATAGCTCCGAGCGTGCGCCCCATCACTGGCGCGAAGAAATAGAACGTCCCGCGATGGAAGAAGAAGTGACCAGCATCGCGCCGCAGCTCCATTTCCTCGACGCTCGCACGCTCCTCGCCCGGTTGCATCTGGCGCAAGGCGAGATAGACGGGATCAGCGGCCGAAGTCTCCGCTTGCCGCTCATTTGTCGAGAAGGGAAGCGAGGGCATTGCGAGGAGGAGGAGCGTGAGAACGGACCCCACGGATCGAGGCATATGGCCCTCTCATCGAGTCTCGCGCTGCTCTGAGATGGGGATCACACGAGGCGGCATTGCCAGGGCGCGCTCGCGGATCCCTTCTTCTCGTGGAGCGAGCTTGCGGCTCGTCCACAAGATGCGTCGCAATCGAGGCCAGCGATCCGCTAATTGGTTCGGCAAGCCCTCCACGACGAGCACGTCTGCTCCACGACGCTCGATGTAGACGCGCCCCTGATCCGTCTCCCATGCTCGCCCCGACGCCTCCAGCCCGTAAGGGATCTCGCGCGCCATCTTATAGCGGCGCATCGTGCGACGTCCGTATGCATCAGCGAACTCGCGAGCCTCGGCCTCGCTCTCCCACGTGGAGAGGTGAACGAGGATGAGGTGTCCTGTGCGCGCGTCCTCGTAGAGCGCGAATTGGTCTCCCTCCCATCCTTCCGCCGCTCGTTCGGCCGTTCGTTTGTCCACGTACTCCTGAAGGATGAGGCGGTATCCGAATTCGCCGTTACGATCAGCCATCCGCTTCCGCACGGACCGACCAAGAAGAGAACGAATCTCGTTCAAGCGGATGCGAATGGGGCGATCGCGGGAGAAGAATTTCTCCGGATGAAGGATTTGCTCAGTCGAATCCGGCGGATCGGCATATGCGCGGGAGACGCGCGTCCATGACTCCCGCCGCACGAGATATTGGACGAAGGCCGTCCCATAGGTGTAGGGGAACAGCAAACTCTCACGCACGGCCGCAGGAGCGCTTTGCAGGACTCGACTGCGATCGTCGTCCATCGCCTGAAGCTGCTCGAAAATGGCTGTGAGAGGGACGGGGATCGAAGTCAAATCTAGGCCCTGGGGCTTCAGTATATAGGTGAGCATCACCCCCATGGCCTCGCCCTCGATCAATGCATGCACGGCGAGATCACGATCGCTCTCGCCTTTCGGGCCGTCTTCGAAGCGCGCGAGGTTGAAATGCTGATCTTGAAGGGCGTGGACCAACTCGTGCACCATGACCAGACGTTGTTCCTCGAACGTCAGCCAATCGGCCAGATAGAGCGTCTTCGTCTTCGGGCGATAGTATCCGGCGACCTGCTCGGTCAAAATCCGCAGCAGGAGATCGCGATAGTCGAACCCACGCGGTGCCAGGCCGAAGGCGATGAGGACCTTCGCCGCCGCATCGAATTCTTCAGGAGAGATCCGCTCGTTCAAATCTTCCACCAGATGGCGTTCGATCTCCGCGCGGGATTGGATGCCGGCCTTGACTGGATGTCGCACCGAGAGCCCGCGAAGACGGCTGACTTCGGCCAGAACCTCCTCGACCACATTCAAAGCGCTCGGGCGAGTCGTCTGCCTCAAGGCCGAGAGCCGATCTGGAGAAGAGGCGGCTGACAGCAAAAGGAGCGCGAAGCACCCAGTCACCCATGCGATTCGGCGTCGTGAGAGAGGCGAGATGGAGCTTCGTTTTGACATCTTCGTGCCTTTCGCTCTACATTTCACTTCGTTTGTAACCGAAGTCGGAGGGTTTGTCAAACGTCGGCTTTCGCGAGGAGAAATGGGCATGGATGAGGGGCGTCGAGATCCGGTCGAAGTGGCGACGCGGGTGCGCTATGCGGAGACCGATCAAATGGGCGTGGCCTATTACGCGAATCATTTCGTTTGGTTCGAGGTTGGACGTAGCGAGTTTTGTCGACAGCGCGGGTTCGCCTATCGGCAGCTTGAGGAGGAATGGGGACTCTACCTGGTCGTGGTCGAGGCGCGGTGTCGGTATTTAGCGCCAGCCCGCTACGACGATGAGATCATCATCCGCACCTGGCTCGGGGAAACGCGCAAGCGTTCGTTGAGCTTTCGCTACGAGATCCTCGGAGAGGATGGGCGGAAGCTTGCCGAAGGAGAGACGGTCCACGTTGTCGTGGATCGGGAGGGACGAGCGCGAACGCTCCCGCCAATTTTCATCGAGCGCTTGCGTCGCGGAGCGGGTGCTTGACAGCTCAAGGGGGGCACGGCATATTTTAACAGCGTTGGAGAGGGGAAATGCAAACGGAACGGCTGACGCTCGGCCAAGAATTGAAGCGCCGTCGCGAGGCCCGAGGGATCGAATTAGAGGATATTTCGAATGCCACGCGGGTGGCCGTGCGTTTCCTCCGTGCCATCGAGGAAGATGACTTTCAGTCCCTGCCGGGAGGACTCTTCACTCGTTCCTTCATTCGCACCTATGCCCGTCATGTGGGGATGGATGAGGAGGAAGCGATCGCCCGATATTACGAACAAACGGGACAGGTACGAGAGGACGTCCCACGATACCCCTTCACGACCGTAGCGGCCGAACGCGCGCGCTCCATCTTTTGGACTCGGGTCGTCGTCGTCCTCTTCGTTGTGGGGGTCTTGGCGCTAGGCGGATATGGGGGGTGGCATTACTGGCAGCGAGAGGGAAAGCAGTTGTGGGAGAGCTGGAGAGCGAGTCGCGCACCCGTTGTTTCTCCCGAGGAGCAGGAACCAACTCGCCTCCCAGAGTCGGTTCCCACGCCGGCAACCCCATCGGTGTCTTCTTCTGACGTCGCTCCAGTAGCTCCATCGGATTCTGTGAGCTTGGAGGGGGCTGCGGCTGCCGCTTCTCGCGAGCAAGTCCCGAGCGTACCTGCCACTCCATTGGAGGTCCGGCTGGAGGCGACGGGGAATTGTTGGATCTCGGTTCAAGTGGACGATGAGCCCAAGCCTCGACAGGAGATGCTGCGCGCTGGCGATGTCCGCACGTTCACACCGAGGAAACAGGTACGCTTGTCAGTGGGGAGCGTTCCTGCTCTGAAAGTGACGATCAATGGGCAACCGGCGCGATTGCCCTCGGTGGGCCATGTCGCCCGCGGAGTGATCATCACGCCGGAGAATGCGCGACAATTCATCACGCCGTGAGCCGCGAGGGGAATTCTCCCTCGGTGGGACGTCGCAGAAGGCTCAGGACGCATCTAAAGATAGTGGCGTTTCACTTCACCATGAGGAGGAAACGATGATGAAGCGCTTTATGGCACTTGGTTTGATACCCACATTCGCGCTTTTGGCTGGGCCGCTCACCGTGAGCAAATGGGAAGCCGCTCGCCCGCTGGGCATCGCGGCTGCGCAGGGAAGCGTTCGAGTTCCCGTGGATACGCTCTTTCGGCTGCGACTGCGACAGGGGCTCAGCTCTCGGACGGCCCAGAAGGGAGACACCTTCATGGCGGAAGTCATCGCTCCTGTTGTCGTCGGTGATGTAGTAGCTGTGCCCGTCGGAAGCATCGTGACCGGGCGCGTGACTTCTGTCACGCGAGCGGCGCGGCGGCGAAGCGGTACGATCGCCGTCACGTTCGAGGAGCTTCAGCTCCCATCGGGGCAGAAGTATAAGATCTACGGTTCGCTCGCGAGCTTGGAGACCCCTGAGGGAGAGAAGCGCCAGGTTGGGGAGGAAGGAGAAGTCAAGGGCGGCTCATCCATCAAGCGCGACGTCGTCTTCATCGGTGGCGGCGCCGGTGTAGGAGCTGTCATCGGCGCTGCTGCGGGTGGAGGGAAAGGGGCAGGCATCGGCGCAGCCGTCGGTGCGGGCTTGGGCACAGCCGCTGCGCTCCTGCGCAAAGGGGCTGAAGTCGAAGTCCCGTCGGGGACGGAGATCGGCATGGTGCTGGACCGCGAGCTGATCCTGCCGAGATCACGGTGAATCTCTCGCTCGGGGAGGGGGGAAGTCCCTCCTCCTTCGCTGGGCGGTCGTCGGATGAGCATCTACGAGCAACGTCCGATTGATCTCACACCGCTTCGCACCTATCGCCTCGCCGATCGCCCGAGTAAGGTCACGATTCGCGAGTTCGCGCGGCCCTATAAACCAGGGACATCGCTGAAGACCTTTCTCGATAGCCTTCCACGCATACTCGCTGGGGAGGATTTTCGAGCGATCGTCGCGAGCATTCAGCGGGCGCGGCGGCGAGGGAAGCCAGTCCTTATGGGCCTAGGGGGACACGTCATCAAATGCGGTCTGGCGCCGATCCTGATTGATCTTGTGCAGCGGCGGATGATCACCGGTGTGGCCATGACGGGGGCCGGGGTGATTCATGATTTCGAGATCGCGCTTTGCGGAGCGACTTCCGAGGATGTGGAAGCATCGCTCGGAGAGGGGCGATTTGGCATGGCTGAGGAGACGGGCCGCTTGATCAATGAAGCCATTGGCGAGGGGTTTCGGGATGGCCTGGGGATGGGCGAGGCCATCGGGCGTGCTTTGTACCGGCTCGATCCTCCCTACAAGACCTTCTCGCTCCTTTATGCCGCGTATGCCGAGCGCGTGCCGATGACCGTACATATTAGCCTCGGCGCGGACATCACGCACATTCATCCTTCGGCAAGCGGCGAGGCCATTGGCGCCACCAGCCATCGCGATTTCCGCCTCTTCTGCTCCCTTGTGCGAGAGATGGAGGGCGGCGGCGTCTATCTCAACGTGGGCTCCGCTGTGATGTTGCCCGAAGTCTTTTTAAAAGCCGTCACCGTCGTGCGCAATCTCGGCGTGAAACTCCACGACATCACGACGGCGAACTTCGATTTCATCCAACACTACCGCCCGATGACGAACGTCGTGCGACGTCCGGTCGCCGGCGTAGGCCGCGGCTTTGCCTTGACGGGGCATCATGAGATTTTGATCCCGCTTCTGGCTGCCGCCCTCATTGAGGGAGGCGAATAAGGAACATTGTCTTCAAACCTTCGGCGGAACCAATCCGGTTTGATCCTGGTATTTCCCCTGTCGGTCTTCGTACGAGACCTCGCACTCCTCATCGCTCTCGATGAAGATGATCTGTCCGATGCCCTCTTCGGCGTAGATACGGACGGGGAGATCGGCGGAGTTCGAAATCTCCAGCACTAAGCGGCCTCGCCAACAGGGTTCGAGCGGCGTCGCATTAATGATGACTCCCGAGCGCGCATAGGTGCTCTTGCCGAAGGCCAGGCCGATCACCCGCCGCGGAATATTGAACGTCTCGACTGTGACGCCGAGAGCGTAGGAGAGCGGAGGCAAGAGCCAATACTGCGATCCGTCCTCGGCCGTGCGCAACGGGGCTTCGATCAGGCTGCTCGTGTCGAAGTTCTTGGGATCAATCTCTCGCCCCTTGATCGGAGAGAAGATGAAGAAGCCGTCCTTGGCGAGGCGAATGTCATACCCGTAGCTGGAGAGGCCCGCGCTGATGATCCGCCGACCTTCGACTTCGCGAATCAAGCGCTCCTCGAAGGGGACGATCATGCCGTATTCCAAAGCCATCCGACGAATCCACTTGTCCGATTTCACCGGCATGGCGACCTCCCGAGACTCAGATTAAGACGATGGGGCGATCGGATGATCAATTTCCGCCATCACCTGTTCGATCGTCATTTGCGCCAATTTGGAGAAGAAGGGGATACGCCAAAGCGATCGCCGCCGATCGCGCGAGGCATCCCAAAGGGCCAACGTCGTCTCCCAAATCGCCCGGGAGACATTCCGACGACGGGCGAGGTGAAGCGAGAGTTTGGCCGTCAGCGCGAATCTCCGGATCAACAGCTCGCGGTGAGGTTCAAGCACCTTCTCGACGAACGCGCGCACGGTCTTCCGCGATAGGCGGAGGCGACCACGCGCTCGATGGAGTCCCTCCTGCACGACGAAGTCGTGCGCGGCGGGCACATCGAACCACCATTCGGAGAAGGGAAGCACAGTGAGCAACCGATCCGAGGCCGCCAAAAGCTCCGCGCGATGCCGACGCACTTCTGTCAGTAGGAATCGCGGAAATTCCGGACGATATTCCTTCGGCGTGAGATCATCCTCCCCGAAGATCCGCCGGCGGAAGGCGAATTCCGGGCAGATGAGCGCACCATGGCGTCGCGCGGCGAAGAGAGCGTCGCAGACGAGCGCGCGCGCGTCATCGTAGCTCACCGGGATAAGCGGCATCTCGCGATGCAGCATGGTCACGGCGTGGCGATACGCGCGCTCAGTGAGCTTTCGAACGCTATAGCATTCTTTGATCCCCTCGCATTCGTTCAACATGAACAACGCCACTTCGTATCGGCCGCCTTCCCCTTCGCGAGCGATCAGCAGGAGCTGACTCCCATAACCGTCAATGTGCGTGAGCCAGCATTCTCGCACCCGTCCGATCGCGGGAAACAAGGGCTGCGCTGCGAACCCCGCGGTCCGCAGTTTCCGCAGCGCGCGCTCGATCTCTCCCCGTAACGTCTGACGGTGATTGAAGAGCGTCTCCAGGACGAAAACGGCGCGCCCTGAGGGAATGCGCGCGATCTCCGCGATGGCCATCCGTGCTAGTTCCGCATCGTGGGATTCGGCCACCGTGGCCAGAAGCGGCAACGCTCGTTCATCACCTCTCTCGCCGAAATAGCTCAACCATCGTCGCTGCGATGTCCGATCCCATTGCCCGAGATTCTCGACGATCGAACCGATAGCGTTCTCGTCGTTCTCCAGGCCATCCAACAGCCACTCGATGAGCGTATGGATGATCCCTTGCGGATCATTGAAGGTAGCGGCGAGGCTCGGGGAGGAGAGATCTATCCCGTGGCGGAGGAGGAAGGGAAGAAGCTCGATCTTGACCTCGTCCGCAACCGAGGGATCGCGCATGAGCTCCAGGACGCCTTCGACAACTGTGGGATCCTCGAGTTTTTCAATGACGAAGACGATGAGGGAGGCGAGTTCCGAATCTCGCGTGTTGCGCAGTTTCTTGAATAAAAGCGGGATGATGCGCGTGTCCTCGCGCTCGATCCGTCGTGCCAACTCGGCGACACGCGCATCCCATTGATCCGGGGGCAACGTGCTCTTCAAGAGCCGATCCAACTCGCTCACGATCCGGAAGTAGCTGTGCATAGGTCGCTCCCTCAGCTCGATCCTGTGCAATGGTGCGTCGCGTCCATCCGAAAGACTTGGGACGAATGCCGGGGCCTCCGGGGACAACGACGCGGACTCTTCCCACTGCGACCGGAACGATCGCGTCCCGGTCCTCGTGCCGGTCATGCTCACGCCGAATCTGTCGCATCGGCACCGTGCGAATTAGAATACGCTTCGGCCATAGCGTCAAGTGCTTCGGCCTCATCCGAAATCGTGGCACGAGAGCACGGGGGCGTTCGGATCTCGCTCGACTTCTTCCAGCGTGCGCCCGGAGAGCGCCGAGCGCGGTTCCGCTTCCGTGATCGCCGGTGCTTCGCGCGCCTCCTCATCGCGCTCTTTGATGAGGAGCCATTCCTTTTCCGTGCGCCCCTTCAAGCGAACGAGCGCCCATCGGCCATGCAGTTTTCGCCCGTACAGGACGAATTTCAACGTCCCGGCCCGCAGCGCGCGCATCGGATCCTGGTCCGGCGATAACATCTCCCAGCGCCCATAATCCCACACGATGACGGTCCCGGCGCCGTAATTTCCCGGCGGGATCTTTCCCTCGAACGTCGCGTATCCCAAAGGGTGATCCTCCGTTTGAATGGCCAATCGTCGCTCCCGCGGCGAGAGCGACGGCCCCTTGGGAATCGCCCACGAGACGAGCACGCCGCCGATTTCGAGACGAAAGTCGTAGTGCAAACGCGAAGCGTGATGTTTTTGCACGACGAAGATCGGGGGCGGGAGATCAGGAAAAGGACGGCGCGCGTCTTCGGAAGGACGCTCGACGATCTTCCGATGTTCCTGAGACGCCGCGCTCATGAGGCCACTTCCTCCTCCTGGATCTCGTAGGTCATGGTGACGGTCGTCGCAGCACCGAGCATCGCTGAGACGCTGCAATATTTCGTCTCAGAGAGGCGGATGGCTTCTCGCACAGCTCCCTCAGAGATCTGGCGCCCGCGCACGATGTGTCGCACGACGATGTCCTGCCAGATGCGGGGATACTCCTCGCGCTGTTCGGCGGAGACACGCACTTCGTAATGCGTGACCACTTGCCGCTTCTTCTTCAGAATAGTCGCGACATCCGTGCCCGTACACGCGCCCAGGGCGAGCAAGAGTAACTGCATGGGGCCCGGAGCGCTGTCCCGCTCTCGGTCAGCGTCAATGACGATGGCCCGACCACTCGGCGAGTGACCGACGAAGAGCCGTTCATCGGCGAGGACGACTCGAACTTCTTGCATACGTGCGCACCTCCTTTCCGAAGACCCATCCCAGTAGCGGAGAGGGGATCAGCATCGCTCCGGCGGATCGGCTCATAGCTTCCACCGGACAAGCCCGGCTTCGATGAGATTTCGCACATAGTGTTCGACGCGTTCCAGCGTCACCGTCCCATAGTAGTGAGCTCCGGCGCGGCGTGCTTCCGCATCCACAGCATTGTAGATGTCCAGGACCGATCGCGAGCCATCAATGAAATTGAGCACCTCGAAGGCCATCAGTGGGTGCAAGCCCTCCACGTTGCGGACGCGATGACGCCGCTCCAAGAATTCGGCTGGCCCGGCGGCGAGGACGGGGATCTTCCGCGCCAATTCTTCCTCCTTCGGAGAGCGGACGAGCGAAGGAGCGCGCGCTTGTCCCGTGATCTTCACATAGTATCGCTCCAAATTCGAGAGCGCTTGGGCTTCTCTCTCTGCGAGCATGGTCTTGAAGTGTTCGACGAGCCCTCGGGCTTCGGGGACCGGGCGAAGGATGGACTCGAGCGCCAGGCGTTCGCGTGCTGCGGCTTGGAGGATCTGATTTCGAGCGCGCCCGAAGGCGAACGTCTTGTCCGGCTCGTGCAAGACCATTTCGAAAGCCAGGCGCTCATCGAAGGCCATCCGCTCGAGCGCTCGCGTGAAGACCTCCGTTGCGAGGATGCGCCCGCGTTCCGCGTCAAGTGAGGCGATGAAGTAGGCGATGGCGGCGGCAGCGAACGTATTCCGCTGCAATTGCGTGCGATCGATGTTCCAGAGGTCGTCGTCCGTCGTGTGAATATAGTTGTCGGGCCAGTTGGTGAAGGTGATCCCTGGAACGCCGATCGGCGCTTCGTTGAACGTCATGTGATCGGTGTTGTTGTGGAAGGGGATCATCTGCGCGTTGTAGCGATGGCGCGTTCCGAGATGCGCGAGGATCGGCTTAGGATAAGGAAAAGGCGATCCCGCTTGGAATTGCGCTAACTGCGAGGTATTGCTGGTGACGACGAATTCAACGACGCGCTCGGCGACATCCGTCAGGAAGTGGCTGCGCGAGAAGGGAACGCGCGTGATGTTCTGAACCCGCAGCAAGTCCTGTCCCTGATTGGCGCCGATCATGTCCAGATTGATGTTGACGAGCATTCGTCGCGGCTCATCCGGGTGATCGGCGAAGTATTGTCGTGGGCCGGAGATCTCCGTTACCCACCAGAAGCGAATGTTGCGGCGCGGTCGTCGAATTTTCCCTTCGCGAATCAATTTCGTGAGCGCGCGCGCGATCTCCAAAAGGCCCGCGCATCCGCTGGCATTATCATTGGCGGAGAATTTCTCCTCCTGCAGATGCGCCGTCAGCACGATATCCTGATCCGGGATCTCAGTGCCACGGATGAACCCCTCGACCATGACCTGCCACTTCTCCGGAAGCACTTCAGCTTCGATCCGCGCATGAACCTTGACCGGTCCTTGAGCGAGCCGCCGACGCAGCATCAAGCCTTGCCGAAGTGAGAGCGAGAAGGCGAATGTCCCTTCCTTCCCATCCGCACTTCGAAGGGGGATGCGCACCCATCGAATCTGATCGGGGAAATTGATGCTGTTCAGCGGATATTCGGTCGCCGAAGGATCGGGATAATACACGATCCCCAACGCGCCGCGCTTCCACACGGCTTCCTCCATCACGCGATCGAGCGATCCATAGGCGAGGACGATCTTCCCCCGCACGTCCTTCCCGACGTAATCCTTTTCTTCCAAGCCCGCTCCGACATCGACCAGTTCCGCGCGGACGTCGGCTGAGCGGCTGTTGTCAGCCACATGGACATGGGTCTGCAAGAAATCGGCCAGGCGTTGCCATTCCGGCTCGATCATCCACAGCTCCGCACGTCGCACCTTCCACGCCTCCAGCGGATATGGCTGCTTGATCAACCTCACGTCTTCCAAGCCATATTCCCGCGCCTTTTGCTCCGCATATTCCGCCACGCGCATCAATCCTTCCGTTCCTCCTCGCGGTCGGTGGAAGAGCGTGAAGTATCGGATGTGCTCGTAGGCGATGTCGCCGGAGATCTCATTGACGAGATAACGATATTCCGCGTCGGTGAGGAGTGGTAATGTTTGTGCCGGAGCAGCAGAGAAGATCAGAAGGGCGAGGAGAATGCCCGCCATACCTTTCCGCATCGCCGTTCCTCCCAATTGGTGAACCATGGCGGCACAATAATACGCATCCATCGAGTCTCGGGCAAGGGAAGGTCAAGCCGCGGCGTTCGAGGAGCCTCAAATCCCGATATATCGGGCGTAGAGACTTCGAGCCAGCGCCATATCCTCCGTCCCTTTGACGATGCAATGCCCGTCCGGAAAGAGATTCAGTTCATAGCCGTTCACACGAAAGATGAGGAGGAACTCTTTGAGTGTCACCTCCCCGAGCGGCTTCAAGCGTTCGGCGATCTCTCGCAGATCGAGCGAGGCGTCGCCGAAACTCGAAATGTGAACGGCATTCCGTCCGCACAGCGTCAGAGCCGATTGCCGCACGCTTGCTTCCAGGAATTCGAACCGCCGGTGACGGCAGGCCGGACAATCGGCGCTCTCGCGCACTTTGCGCAGGCTCACGCGATGGAAGGACGTCTCCCACACGTCCACTTGAATCAGCCCTTCGTGTAGCTTCTCGACGCGCCCGATGAGCAGCTTGAGCGCCTCCGTCACCTGGATCGAGGCGATGGTGAGGATGATGGGAAGGATGATGCCCGCCGTATCGCAGGTGGGAGAAGATCCGGGCGGAGGGATCTTCTCGAACACGCACCGCAAGCACGGCGTGATGCCCGGACGAATCGTCATCGTGAGCCCATAGGAGCCAACGGCCGCGCCGTAGATCCAAGGCTTCCCGTGTTTGACGCACGCGTCGTTGATGAGATAACGCGTCTCGAAATTGTCCGTGCCATCGAGGACGACGTCCACATCGGCGATCAGCCGTTCGATGTTCTTGTAGTTCACGTCGGCGACGATGACCTCTGTGCGCACATCGGAATTGATGCGCTCAACGCGCCGCGCGCACGCGACCGCCTTGGGGAGCCGTTCCGCAGCATCGCGTTCCTCGAACATGATCTGTCGGTGCAGGTTGGATTCCTCGACGAAATCGCGATCCACCAGCCGCAAGAACCCCACGCCCGCGCGCGCGAGCATCTCCGCCTGCGCGGCGCCGAGCGCTCCGCAGCCGATGATGACGGCGCGACTCTGGAGCAAGCGCTCCTGTCCCGCTTCGCCGATCTCTCGAAAGAGGATTTGCCGCGAGTACTTCTCTCGATTCATGCCCCTCCCGATCGAAGAAACTATCGGATTCTCCCTTCCTCCGTCAATTCCTCGCTATGCGCTCCATACTGTGGAAGCGAGGGATCAATGCGCGCAGCCCACGCTCGGATCCCACCACGCAGAATTCGAACGCGTTCGAACCCCAGCTCCGCGAGCCAAGCCGCGGCGAGCGCACTTCGCACGCCCTGATAGCAATAGAGGACGATCTCAGCACGCGGATTCAACTCGCTCGCGCGCCACGGAAGCTCGGGCCATGGGATCAACCGCGAGCTGGGGATGCAGCAATAGGCATGTTCGTCCGGCTGTCGCACATCCACCAGAAGGATGGCCTCCGGACGTTCCTCCAGAAGGGCCTTCAATTCCTCAGGCTCGATCTCCATCGGCCGCGTGCGAGCGCACGGGGCCGGGTCAGCGAAGGAGGAAGTGCCCGCTCCCCCCCGCGATGGCGGGGATGATGGAGACTTCCGTGCCATCTCGCACCTCTGTCGCCAGTCCGCTCAGAAAGCGAATGTCCTCGCCATCCACGTAGATGTTCACGAACCGTCGAAGCTGCCCATCGGGTTCGCGCAAGCGCTCAGTGATGCCCGGATACTGTCGCTCTAACTGTTCCAGGACCTCGCCGACAGTTCCGGCCGACAGTTCGATCACATCCCGGTTCTCCGTGAAGCGTCGGAGCGGTTGTGGAATCCGAACCGTCACGCTCATCGTCTCCCCCCTCCTGCTGGCAGAGATTCATATTCCCTCTCGGAGCAATCGTTCGACTTCAGTGATCTTCGGAGCAATAGCGATAGGAGGCGATGCTGTGAGGGCCTCCGTCGTCTTGAGGCCGTTGCCGGTGATGGCCAAGACGACCGTCTCATCAGGGGCCAACCACCCTTGCTCGACGAGCTTCTTCGTCGCGGCGACGGTCACCCCTCCGGCCGTCTCCGTGAAAATCCCTTCCGTCTCGGCCAACAAGCGGATGCCTTCGAGGATCTCCTCATCGGTGGCGTCTTCGGCCCAACCGCCGCTCTCGCGAATCGCTCGCGCGGCGAAATAGCCATCCGCCGGGTCACCGATAGCGAGCGAGTGCGCGATCGTCCGCGGTTTCACCGGACGAATCGTCTCGCTCTCCTCTTTGACGGCGGCGACGATCGGGTTACACCCTCTCGCTTGAGCGCCGAATAGGCGGGTGCGGGTCGGCGGGATCAGACCAAGGCGCTGTAGCTCCCCAAACGCTTTGTGAATCTTCGTCAGGAGCGAACCTCCGGCCATCGGGACGACCACCGCGTCGGGAGCGCGCCAGCCCAGTTGTTCGGCGATCTCAAATCCGACCGTCTTCGAGCCCTCCGAATAGAAGGGGCGAAGGTTGACGTTGACCAATCCCCAGGGCAAGGTGTAAACGATCTCACTGCAGAGGCGATTGACATCGTCATACGTGCCGCGAATGGCGATCACGCGCGCCCCGTAAATCTGCGTGCCGAGGATTTTCGCCTGTTCGAGCGTCTCCGGGATGAAGATGTAGGCCTTCAATCCCGCGCGCGCGGCATTGGCTGCAACCGAGTTGGCCAGGTTCCCCGTCGAAGCGCACCCCACCGTATCGAAGCCGAATTCGCACGCTTTGGAGAGCGAGACGGCGACGACGCGATCCTTGAAGGAGAGCGTCGGATGACACACGCCGTCGTTCTTGAGGAAGAGGTTCTTCAACCCGAGCGCGGCGCCCAGGCGAGGAGCGGGCACGAGCGGCGTGCCTCCGGTCTCGACTCCCACGCGCGGCGGCGCATTCAAGGGCAGCAGTTCCCAATATCGCCACATCGTCGGCGGACGCGAGAGGATGCGCTCGCGGGAAATCACGCGCGCGAGCGCATCGTAATCGTACTCCACTTCCAGAGGACCGAAGCACTCCTCGCAGATCGCCACGGGTTGCTCCGGATATGTCGCGCGACACACCCGACAGCGCAATCCAGTCACATAACTTCGCGTTTCCGCCTCGACGGCATTAGTGGCGTATGCCATCGTCCTCCTCCTTAAAAGAAATCTCGCGCCCGCAGGCGTGAGATTTCGTCTTCCACCAGAACTCGCTCCGAACAACCCGTTCTCCCTCACCGAACATCAATCGCGATGAATCGCCTCGCCTGTGTAAATGACACAGGCTACGCACTCGCACCGAATCTGTCAAGGTCCGCCCGTGATGGGCGGACTCGTTCCCCGGCTCGAGAGCGCAAATGAACAACGGATGATCCGTGCGGCGATCGCAAGGGAACGACACGAGCGACTCATCTCGGATCGCCTCGGTTACAGAGGTGATCTCCTCTGTCGAGCCGCCCTCTTCTCAATTTGGAGAGGCGGCCTCGCCTTCAGCAAGACGCGAGGGCGTTCACGGTGCTCATGAGCGAGGCGATCTGAAGCGGCGGCATAACTCGGCGTGGTCCTCGACGGCGATGAGCCCGGCTTCACGCCACGAGGAGTTGGCGCAGGGCGACGAGCGTGATATTACCGCCGGAGAGATCGAGTACGACCTTGCGTCCGCACAATCGGTCGCGGATCCGAAGGGCGGCGGCCAAGGGCGCGGCTCCGGCAGCTTCGACGAGATTATGGGTCGCTTCCATCATGAGGAGCATGGCGCGACGAATCTCGTCTTCGCTGACGAGGACGAAATCGGCGAGGTTCTCGCGCAGGATGGCGAGCGGCAGCTCGAAGCCGACGCGAGTCGCCAGTCCCTCGGCGAACGTGTTCATGAAGTCGGTCGCGACGACCCGTCCCTCGCGCCAAGAGAGATAGGCGGCCGGGGCCGCTTCGGATTGGACGCCGATGACTTCGATCTCCGGATTGAGAGCACGAGCGGCGATGGAGATACCGGAAGCGCCGCTGCCGCCGCCGACGGGGACGAGGATGACCTCGACGTCCGGCAGGTCTTCGACGATCTCCAAGCCGATCGTTCCCACGCCCGCGATCAAGTGCGGCTCGTTCGCCGAGTGGATGTACCGATACCCCTCGCGCTCAGCTAACGCCTCGACGTATTCGCGCGCCTCGTCGAAATCTCTCCCGTGGACGATGATCTCCGCGCCGAGGCGCTCGATGGCCTTCACCTTATCGGGATTACTGCCGACGGGCACGACGACGCGCGCTCGCACGCCGAAGAGTCGCGCGGCCCATGCGATGGACTGACCATGGTTCCCCGTCGAAGCTGTGATGACGCCGCGTCGTCGTTCCTCCTCGCTCAGACGCGCGATCAGATTTACCCCGCCGCGCACCTTGAACGCCCCGATCGGTTGATGGTTTTCGTATTTCACGTACACCTCGGCCTGGAGCAGCTCGCTCAATCCCGGGCACGGATACAGCGGCGTGCGGGGAAGATACCGACGGATGAGCCGTTCGGCATCGAGGATGTCGAGGATCGTCGGAATGGCGTGCATGCGCTCTCTCCTCCCGGCGAATCTCAGCGCCTGATTGTGCCATATGGAGGCGAGAATGCCAACGGTTGGGCATCGCGTCGGATTCGCGGTACAATGAGGGGGCAGAGCTGCGTCGAAAGGGAGAAGGCTGTGGGCCGCATCGAGATCTGGTTCGAACCGGTTTTGGGAAAGAACCGAGAGATCTTCGTCTCCCATTGCCAGGATGCGTTGCGGGCCGGGCACGACCGGACATTCCTCTATCTCGTGGCGACGCGTCCGCTCTGGGAGGACGTCGTGCGTCGGATCGTGGACGGCGAGCGTGTGACAGCTTGTGGAGAGCTGCGCGTGTTTCTCTTCGACGGCTTCGTGCGGCGATTCCTTCAGGAGGGCCGACAAACTCCCCTGTTCCTCGAGGAAGGAGAGCGCGGCGTCATCGTCGAGCGTTTGCTCGCGGAACTGAACGCTCGGGGAATGCTCCGGCACGTTCGGGAGATCGCCCATTTGCCAGGCTGTGCTCGTTCGATCGCGCGATTGCTCGGCGAACTCCAGCGCGCGGATATGTCGGCGGAGGATTTCGCCGAATTCGCCTCGCGAACGGCTCTCACCGATGCTCGCGATCATGATGTGGCGACAATTTACACCGCGTACGCGCGCGTGCTGAATGATATTGTCGCTCTCGATCCGGATGGCGCGTATCGCAGCGTCTTGGAGATCTTCCGCCGACGTCCGGATCTCCCCCCTTGGCTGCGGGAGACGCGCGTGCTCTTGATCGAGGGCTTCTTCGACTTCACCCCCGTTCAGAAGACGCTGTTGCGGTATTTGATCGAGCGCATCCCGAAGACCATGGTGAGCCTGGTCTTCGATCCGGAGAATCCGTCCGTCTTTCAGGAGCCGCTCGCCGCTACGCTTCAGTTCTTTCACTCGTTCGGCGAGCGCGCCATCACGCTGCAAAGGACGGAGACGCTCTCCTACGATGTGCGTCTTCGACCTTTGCGGCGACTCTTCGCCGATACGGGGGGGACGGGCGAGCGTGGGGAGCGGATCGTCGAGGGCGAGCCCCCAATCACGATCATCGCGGCGATGGGGTTTGCGGAAGAGGTCCGGGAGATCGCTCGCCTCATCAAGCGGCTCGTTCACGATGAGGGGTACCGGACGTCGGAGATCGCTGTGATCGCGCGCGACGTCGCATATCTGCGGGCACTCGGAGAAGAACTGCCGCGCTTGGGCATTCCCATTGCGCTCGATGTGCGAGAGCCGTTGACCGCCGTTCCCATCGTCAAGGCCGCGTTGCGCGTCCTGGAAGCGCGCGTGGAACGGGAGCGGGCCGCCGCGTATGCGGCGCTGCTCAAGAGCGACTATCTCCGTTCGTTCAGCTCATACGATCGCGATGCCCTCGAGAGCGCGATGCGCGCCGTGGGCGTGGACTTGAACATCCACGAGTTTCGGAAACGGGCGCGCGATCTTCGGCGGATCAAGGAGCACCAGGCGCAGACGCTCACGGCGCGAACGGTGGATCTGGAAGAAGTGCAACAGGAGCTGGCGCGGCTCCGGCGTGCGGAAGCTGCGCTGGAAGCGACGCTCGAAGCCGTGGATGGGATGCAGCGCGCGCTCGCGCACATCCCCGAGCGGGGGCAGGTTCCCGATTTCGTGGAGGGGTTCCGACGTGCGCTCGACGCCTTTGGACTGCGGGATCAGGTGCAGCGCGAGCTTCTCGAAGCCGGACGAGACGAGGAGGCCTGGCGACGGATCGCCCGCGATTTGCGAGGGTGGCAAGCCCTGGAGGAATGCTTGGATCGGCTTGTGCATCTCTGCGAGCGCGCCGATCGCGCGATCGCTGCGCATGGGATTCAGGGAGCACGCGAGGATAAGACCACGATCACTGCGGCGACTGTATTCCAACGGCCACTCGACGTGCGGGAATTTCGCGATCTCTTCGTGCATTGGATCGAGCAGGTGGAGTTTCGTCGGGAGCGCGGTGATCCTGCTGGCGTCCGCTTGTTGGAAGCCACGCAGGCGCGCGGCCTCGCCTTCCGCGTCGTCATTCTGCCGGGGTTGATCGAAGGGGGATTCCCTCGCGCACCCGAACACGATTGGATTTATTCGATGGCTGAACGAGAGCGACTGGCCGCCGCCGGTCTTTTCCTCGAAGACCTCTCGCCGCGTCGCTTCGAGGCCAAAGAAGCGCATTTCTTCTATCATGCCGTCGGTCAAGCGACCGAGCGCGTGTATTTGACCTATCCGCGCGCGGAGGCAACGGGCGAGGACACGGTCCCTTCGCCCTTCCTCGAGGAAGTGCGCGAAGTCTATGGAGAGGGCGAGGGGGGGATCTCGGCGATCCCGATTCGAGAGATAGATCCGACGACCTACGATGTGCGGGCCATCGCTTCGCTGGACGATGGGCGTCGAGCGCTTTTGGCGAGCGTTTATCAGACGACGCCGGATGATGCGCTGGTGCTTCACCTCTACAATGAAGCGCTTCGAGCCGGATGGGTGGATCAATCGCTCCTTCATCGGGCGGCGATCGAGCGTCGGCGAGAAGCAGGAGAGCCCGGACCATTCACCGGCGTCCTCACCGACGCCGTCGTGCGCCAGCATTTGCGTGGCCGATTCGGCCCGCGGCGCATCTATTCTCCGAGTCAGTTGAACACGTACGGTCAATGTCCGTTCCGATTCTTCGCGCAGCGCGTGCTGCGCTTGGAGAAACGCGAGGAGGCTTCGCTCGACCTTGTCGCCCTGGATCGCGGGTATTTGCTGCACGTCATCCTGCATGAGTTCTTCGAGCGGCATGGGCGAGGATCGCTCGCACCCGAGCGGCGCTACGAGTATCGCGAGGAGATGGCGCGCGTGGCCGAGCGCATTTTCTCGGAATACGAGCAGAAGGCGCTGCCGATCAATCGCGCGCTGTGGGAATTGGAGAAGGCGGAGCTTCTCGACACGTTGATTCAATTCCTGGACGCGGAGATCGCCTATCAACAGCGGACTGGTGGGCGCATGCGCCCATATTGGTTGGAACTCGGATTCGGCATAGAACCACAAGATCGGGACCGATGCCATCCCGACTCCCGGCGGGAGCCGCTCGTGCTGCGCCGCGCGAAGTCATCTTCGGAACATGGCCGCGCCATCGTCGAGGAAGATCGCCTTCAGATTCGCGGACGCATTGATCGCGTGGATCGGTCGGACGAGGGGCATTACATCGCCTACGACTACAAATCGGGAAGCGGGGCTTCCGCGGAGGAGATCGAAGAAGGCGTTGATTTGCAGCTCCCCCTTTATATCCTCGCGCTGGAGCGATTGTTCCTCCGGCCGGGCGAGGAGGTCGTCGGCGGGGGATATTACTCGATTCGTACGGGGAAGCGCACGCGCGGCCTCTATCGGCGGGAAGCGGTGGAGTTGACGGCCATCAGCGAGCGCGCACGTTCCTCGCTGCCGACGCCGGAATGGAGGGAGCGACTCGTCCGCGCCGAGCACTTCGCCTGGCAGTACGTCGAGGGGATGCGTCGCGGAGATTTTCGCGTCCAACCGAGAAGTACGCGCGTGTGCCAGCACTGCGAATTTCAGGCTGTGTGTCGCTTCGATCCCTATCGGGCGCACTTCGCGGTGAACGAGGGATCCTCCGCTTTTGAGGAACGGGAATGACTCGCGAGCATCTCACTCCCGATCAACGTCGCGCCGTGGAAACGCTCGGTCGGTCGCTCGTTGTGACAGCCGGACCAGGGGCTGGGAAGACGCGAGTGCTCGTCGAGCGCGTGCTGCGCATCCTCGAAGGCGGCCTCGCCAACATGGATGAGATCGTCGCCATTACGTTCACCAACAAAGCGGCCAATGAGATGAAGGCGAAGATTCGGCTCGCCTTGAGGGAGCGCATGCGACACACTCCCTCGCGGCGATGGCACGAAGCGAAGCGGCAGTTGGAGACAGCGGCGATCTCCACAATCCACGGATTCTGCGCCCGCTTATTGCGCGCGCATCCGATCGCTGCGCAAGTGGACCCGGAGTTCGTCATCCTCGACGAATTCCAAAGCCGCGTGCTCCTCATACGAGCCGTCGAGGAGGTCATCGAGGAAGGCATCGAGGCGCAAGATGCGATCCTCGGACGTTTGGTCATCGGATATTCGCGGCGCGGATTAATCGAAGCGGTTGCCGATCTCTATGCCATGGCGCGCGCCTTGGGCATGCACGTGGAACAGGTCCTCGCCCTGACCGAGAACAAGCGGCGCACACCGGCTGACTATCAAGCGATGGTCGAACGGCTCGAGGAGATCGTGAGAAGGCTCGAGGCACTCCCGAAGCCGACCGAGCGCATGGCTGCGCAGATCGCCGCCTTCGTCCGCACCTATCGGTTGTATGGACCGCTCCTGCGTCTGGAGCCGCGGATCGAAGACATCACTGTCTTGGAAGAGTGCATGCGGGCGCTGCGGGATGCGCGTATCGAGAAGCGCGGGCGCTTGAGTGAGCTGGCTGCGGAAGTGGAAGCTTGTTTGGAGGAGATCGAGCTGACGTTCTACGATGCGTGTGCGGGAGAGACGATCGCCGCGCTAGGTCGCCTCCTGCAGCGCGTGGACGAACGCTACGCGACCCTCAAACGCGAAGCGATCGGTCTCGATTATGAGGATCTGCAATGGAAAGCGCGCGAGTTGCTCCGCACGCAGGCCGCGATCGCGGACTCCGTCCGGCGAGAGATCAAGTTCCTCCTCGTGGACGAGTTCCAAGACACGAACGCCTTGCAGAAGGAGGTCCTCGATCTCTTGCGGGGAGGAGGAGATCGACCTCAGCTCTTCATCGTCGGCGATGCGAAGCAATCCATCTACAACTTCCGCGGAGCAGCGGTCGAAGTGTTTCTGAAAGCGCAGCGGGAGTTACAAGAGCAGGGAGGCGCGCACATCGAGTTGGAGCACAATTTTCGAAGCACAGCGAAACTCGTACACTTCTTCAACGCGTTCTTCGCTCGCCTCATGCACGTAGAGGAGGGGGCGTGGACGGCGGAGATGCTCGAAGCCTTAGGGCGAACGCCTTTCGTGGAGAGCGTGGCGCGGCGAGAAGGGCACGTGGCGGCGCCCGTCGAATTGCTTCTGGAAGTCGGCCCGCATGTCCGCACGGCGGAGGACGCGCGCCGATGGGAGGCTCAACGCCTGGCCGAACGCATCGTGCGCATGGTGGGCGAGGGCGAGCTGCTGGTGGGAGAAGAACAGGGAGACGGACGCGAGCGCGTGCGCGCGGTCCGCTACGGTGACATAGCGCTGCTCTTCCGCGCGATGACCGATGTGAAGGTTTACGAGCGGGCCTTGCGCGAGCGCGGCATCCCGTATTATGTGCTCGCCGGACGGGGCTTTTACGAGCGCGAGGAGATTCGCGACTTGCTCTCGCTGCTTCAGTTCCTCGAGAATGCGACGGACGAGATAGCTCTCGCGGCGACTCTGCGCTCGCCGCTCTTCGGTTTGTCGGATGAGGCGCTCTTCTGGCTGCGGCAGGCGGCGGAGGCATCGGGCGATGGATGGCTCGATCCCCATCCGCTCCTGACGAGCTTGCAGCATCACGAGCACGCGTGGGGGATCGCCGCCCAAGAACGTCCGCGCGTCGCCCGTGCCGCTGAGGTGCTCACCCGCCTCCTTCATCTGCGAGATCGGCTCTCTTTGGTCGAATTGCTTCAGGAGATCCTCGCACTCACGCAATTCGACGCCATTCAGGCGACGGCCTTCGATGGCCACCAGCGCGTGGCCAATATTCGAAAGCTCATCGAGCTGGCGCGCGAGTTCGAAGCCAGCGGGCCACGAACGCTCGATGAGTTCACGGCTTTCGTCCAGCAATTCGCCGAGATGGCCGAGGAGAGCGAAGCTCAAGTGACGACCGAGACCGCCGATGCCGTGCGGTTGATGACCGTGCATAAAGCGAAAGGCTTGGAATTCCCCGTCGTCATCCTCCCGGACTTGGGACGTCCCTTCCGCAAGGATGCTCCGCCCCTCATCTTCGATCGGGCCGCGGGCATCGGGATGAAGATCCCGGATCACCGAGGGCGACTTCACGATACGTGGTCGCGACGGCGCGTCCTCGAGGTCCTTCGACTTCGCGAACATTTCGAGCATCAGCGACTGCTCTTCGTCGCGATGACGCGCGCGCGGGATTATCTTGTCCTCTCCGGAGCGGCTGAGCGTCTCGTCGTTCAGGAAGAAGAGGCCGAAGCGGCGCCCATCCTTCCTGGGGCGAGCTGGCTCGAATGGATCGCACGCGTCTTAGGACTGCGGAGCATTGAAGGGCTTCCCGAGGAATATGAGTGGAACGGCGTGAAGATTCGAATCACTCTCGGCACAGGGGAAGCTTTGAAGAGGGAAGCGGGCGCCTCGAAGCCGCTGATTGCGCGTTATCCGCAGCTTGAGCGCGGCGAACCTGTTGCCTCCTCGCTTTTGCCTCCACTCTCTGATGACCAACGTGCGGCCATGGAACGCGTGCTGAGTCGTTTGGCCCCCGCTCTACGGGACATCGGCGGGAGTGTCTCGCCGATCGCCGTCACGCGCGTGCTCGCGTTCCACCGCTGTCCGCTTCAGTTCTATTTCGAGAGCGTCCTCAACCTCCCGGCGTGGGATGAGGTGGATGAGGCGAGGGAACCTTCACGAGAGATCGGACGAGTCCCTTCCACACTGCGCGGGCGTATCGTCCATCGCTTTTGTGAGGAATACGATGGGTCGGAGCCATGGGAGGCTACGCTCGATCGCCTCGTCGAGGAGATGGTCATTAGTGGAGCCTCCGCATCGAGCGGAGGATTGGCGGATGTCGCTCAGCTGGTGAACCAAGAGGCCGAGGCCTCGTGGGACGAACGCCTGCGCGTCTATCGGAAGAGGGTCAAAGAAGATGTGCGTCCACTTGTCGAAACCTACGTACGGAGCGATCTCTATCGCGCGATCGAGGCGATCCTGTGGGGGGAGAAGCCCGGACGTGTCGAGAGCGAGCGCGAGATCCTCTATCGCACGGCGTGGGGGATCGTGCGAGGGCGGTTGGATAAGCTGATCTGGACCGAGGATGAAGTGGCGTGGATCGTTGACTTCAAGACGAATCGCGCGGGCGGAGACCTCGGAGCGCTCGTCGAAGAGTACGCGCTGCAGATGCAGATCTACGCGCTCGCCGCGCAGCGCGCGTGGCGGCCGCGCGCGGTTCGCGCGGAGCTGTACTTTCTCGATCCCAATGTGCGTGTGCCCGTACCGGTGGAAGCGTTCGATGAAACGGCGACGCTGCTGGAGCGGTTGACCGAAGAGATCGCGCGGGCTCGAACGCTGGCGGACTTTCCAGCGCGCCCTGAGCCCGATCGGTGTCGGCGTTGTCCCTGCGCCGGTTTCTGTCCCGAACGCGCGGTCTGAGTGGTGCATCTCCTCAGTTTGACAGAAGCGCACGCACCCGCATAGAATGGGATTGTCCTATGAGCTGGTGGAAGCGATTGGTCAGCGCATTCGCCGTTCTCCTCGTTCTCGGCAATGGGAGTATTTTCTCTCAGCGCCCATCGCCCACGGTCACTCCGCTTCAGGAAGAAGTGCGGTTGGGCACAATCGGCGTCAACCTACCGGTCGCTGTCTACGATAAGGATGGCCGACTGGTGACAGACCTCACGATCGAGGATTTCGAAGTGCGCGAGGATGGCGTCCCACAGCGCATCCTCTCCTTCTCGAAGGAGAACGAGTTGCCGCTCAGCGTCGCTCTCGTCATGGACACGAGCAATAGCGTCCGTCCGAAGTTGAAGTTCGAGAAGGAAGCGACGATCGCGTTCCTCGATGGCATCATCCGTCCGAAGAAGGATCGCGCGCTCTTTGTCACCTTTGGGTCGGTGATTGAGCTGCATCAGGATTTCACCGACGATGTGGAGGATTTGAAAGCGGCGATCCAAGCGGTGAAGGCGGGTGGGGCGACGCCGCTCTACGATGCCCTCTATCGCGTGATCGAAGAGAAGATGACGACGGCGTCGGGACGTCGGGTCCTCGTCCTCATCTCCGATGGAGAGGATAATGCGAGCGAGCGCACGTTGGAGGAAGTCATCGAGTTGGCGCAACGCAATGAGGTCGTCATCTATGCCATCGGAACGGCACATGCCGGCGGCTTCGGCGTGACCATGGGCATGGTGGATGCCCCGGGAATGAAAGAGTTGCGGCGCATCGCTGAGGAGACGGGAGGACGCGCGTTCTTCCCTCAGAAAGTGCTCGATCTCGAACGCAATTTCTCCGACATCAGCGCGGAGTTGCGCAGCCAGTACTATCTCTTCTACGTCTCCAGCAACCAAGAGCGCGACGGACGATTCCGCAAGATCGAAGTGCGCATCCCCGGCCGCAAGGATCTGCGTGCGCGCACCAAGCGGGGATATAAGGCGCCGCAAGCTTCGTGAGCGAGATGTCAAATCGCCATCTCATCCCCATCCCTGAAAAGCGAAAGCGACGCCATCTCGCGATCGGTTTTCTCCTGATCGGCCTCGGACTCCCGATCTATCCTTTGTCGTTCGCGTGGGAGGGGAGAAATCGGGAAAACGCCTCGCGCGATCTCGGCGATCGCGTCGAACAGAAGCTCAAGCGGACGGATGCCGAAGAACCTGGCGAACAGGTGCATTTGAGCGCTCGGCTGGTCAACGTCTTCTTCACGGCTACTGATCGGCGTCACGCCATCGTCACCGATCTTCGGCGCGAAGAGGTGCGCGTCTTCGAAGACGGCCAGGAGCAGGAGGTTTTCACCTTCGTCCGTCAAACGGATTTGCCCCTGACGATCGCGCTGCTCATTGATGTCAGCGCGAGTCAGCAATACACCTTGCCGGAAGCAAAAGCAGCAGCCGCACAGTTCATCCGCTCTCTCGTACGCCCGGGCAAGGACGTCGTCGCTATCGTCATCTTCCGCGATGAAGTGTTCCTCATTGAGGATTTCACCTCAACGGTCTCGCGGCTGGAGGCTGCCTTGAACCGCGTGCGCTATACGCCGCCAACGGGACATGATCCGCGCTTCGGCGGTACGTCGCTCTACGATGCCATCTTGCTCACCTCGCGTGAACTTTTGGCTCAGCAGCCGGGACGTCGTACGATCCTCCTCCTCACCGATGGCGAAGATACGACGAGCCTGTATCGGCTCCAAGACGCTATTGCGGAGGCATTGCGTGCGGAGGTGACCATCTATGCCATCGGCATCGGCGATCGGTATCGGTTCGGGATCAACAGCGGCGTGCTTCGGCGGTTGACGCAAGAGACGGGAGGACGCGCTTATTTCCCGAAGAACACCAACGATCTCGCGCGCGCTTTCCGAGAGATCGAGACCGAATTACGGAGCCAATATTTGGTCGCTTATTATCCCTCCAATCCTAATCCCGATGGGCGATTTCGTCAGATCGAGATCCGCGTTCCGACGCGCAAGGGGCTTCACATTCGCCATCGGCGCGGCTATATCCTTTAGCGGGTCATTCCTCTTCGAGGCCCTTCCCGGCGACGCGCAGGCGCACGAGCGCCCGTTGTAGGCGAGCCTGAGCGCGCAGGAATTCGATCTCGCTCGTGCTTTGTCGCATCTCGCGCAAAGCGCGCTCGCGCGAACGGCGCGCGCGCTCGATGTCGATCTCTTCGGGACGCTCCGCCGTATCTGCCAGGACGGTCACCTTATCAGGAAGCACTTCCACATATCCTCCGCGCACGGCGAGCAGATGCCGTTCGTTGCCAATCCGGTAGCTCACGATCCCCGTCTGCAGCAAGCTCAGCAGATACGTGTGCTCGGGAAGAATGCCCAATTCTCCGCCGAGGCCGGGAACCGTGACCTCATCCACCCATTCTTCGAGCACCAGGCGTTCGGGCGTTACGACCTCCAGTTTGATCTTTCCCTTCATCGTCTCCGTCCTAGGCTGCAGCGCGGCGAATTCGCTCAGCCTTCTCGATGGCCTCTTCGATCGTGCCGACCATGTAGAAGGCCTGCTCGGGGAGATCGTCATGCTTGCCCTCGACGATCTCTTTGAATCCGCGAACTGTGTCCTCGACCTTCACGTATTTCCCCTTCAAGCCCGTGAATTGCTCGGCGACGAAGAACGGTTGGGAGAGGAACCGTTGGATCTTTCGCGCGCGCGCGACGATGAGCTTATCTTCCTCCGACAACTCGTCAATGCCGAGGATGGCGATGATGTCTTGCAGTTCCTTATACCGTTGCAGGATCGCCTTCACTTGCTGCGCCGTGCGATAGTGTTCTTCGCCGACGACGCGCGGGTCGAGGATGCGAGAGGTGGAGGCCAGTGGATCCACCGCCGGATAGATGCCCAGCTCAAAGATCTGACGCGAGAGAACGGTCGCGGCATCCAGGTGCGCGAAGGTCGTGGCTGGAGCCGGATCCGTGATGTCGTCGGCCGGAACGTAAATGGCTTGAACCGAGGTGATCGAGCCTCTCTTCGTCGAAGTGATGCGCTCTTGCAGCTCGCCCAGTTCCGTCGCCAAGTTCGGCTGATATCCGACGGCCGAGGGCATTCGACCCAAGAGCGCCGAGACCTCCGATCCCGCCTGCGTGAAGCGAAAGATGTTGTCAATGAACAAGAGCAAGTCTTGTCCCTCTTCATCGCGGAAGTATTCCGCGACGGAGAGCGCCGACAGAGCGACGCGCAAACGCGCGCCCGGAGGTTCGGTCATCTGTCCGTAGACGAGCACGGCCTTGCTGAGCACGCCCGATTCCTTCATCTCCAACCAGAGATCGTTCCCTTCGCGCGTGCGCTCGCCCGCCCCGCAGAAGACCGAGACGCCCCCATGATGCATGGCCACGTTATGGATCAGTTCCATGATGAGCACGGTCTTGCCGACGCCCGCGCCTCCGAAGAAACCGATCTTCCCCCCACGCAGGAAGGGCTGGATGAGATCAATGACCTTGATCCCCGTCTCGAACATCTGCAGCTCGGTGGATTGCTCCTCGAAACTCGGCGCCGGACGATGAATGGGGTAGTACTTGTCCGTGACAATAGGGCCGAGCTTATCCACCGGCTCTCCCACGACGTTGAGAACGCGACCGAGGGTGGCCGGCCCGACGGGCATCATGATCGGTTTGCCCGTATCATACGCTTTCATCCCGCGCACAAGCCCTTCGGTCGGCTTCATCGAAACGCACCTCACACGCCCTTCCCCCAGGTGTTGTTCGACTTCGACGATGATGTCGATCGGCTCGGGCACGTCGAAGCCTTCGCTCGTGATCCGAAGGGCGTTGTAGATCGGGGGAAGATGGTCCTCAAATTGCACATCTACGACGGTGCCGATGACCTGCACGACGCGGCCAACCTTCATCCCATTCGCTTCTTGGCTCATAGTCGGCATCCACCTCCTCCGAAAAGGGCACAAGTATAGCATATCGCTCATCGAGGAGCAAAAAGACCTCTTCTCTTCGGGGAGGAGTCTCACCGATAGAGTCCATCAGTCAGGTCAGTGCGCGTGTTGAGGATGAGAGGACGATCAAGATCAGCATTCTCCAATGGGGAACGATTTTGGTGGTGCACCCGGCAGGACTTGAACCTGCGACCTTCGGATTCGTAGTCCGACGCTCTATCCAACTGAGCTACGGGTGCACCCTCAGCACCCGTGCGCAAGAATACCACGACTTCCCCATTCTGTCCAGTCGCCTCTGCGGTTGCAGCCCCTCAGTGACTCCGCGGAGCTTCGGCCTCACCGTGTTGCGAGCAAGGCGCGCACGCGTTCTAAGTCCTCTGGCGTATCCACGCCCATAGAGCGCTCTGTGACGGGCACGACTTTGATTCGAACGCCATGTTCCAAAGCGCGGAGCTGCTCCAGTTGTTCAGCTTCTTCGAGAGGCGTTGGGGGCCAAGCCGCTAGGTGTTGCAGGAGCTCGCGCCGATAGACGTACAACCCCGTGTGTCGGCGATAAAGCCCAAGTAGCGAGGAATCGGCACGAAGCGCGGCTTCAAGCGAACCCGTTCGTCGAACGGCCTCGCGCGGCCATGGAATTGGCTGTCGGGAGAAATAGAGGGCGAATCCCTCGCGATCGGTGACGACCTTCACGACGTTCGGGTTCAGGACTTCTTCGATGCTCTCCACAGGCTCGCTGGTCGTCGCCATCAAGATATGGGGATCGGCGAGCACGGGATTGAGAGCCGCCGCGATCACCTCAGGCTTGATGAGCGGTTCATCCCCTTGGACATTGACGATGATCTCCGCCTCCAGATGGGCAGCGGCTTCGGCCACGCGTTCGGTCCCACTTCGATGGCGAGCAGAAGTCAGAAGCGCTTCTCCTCCGGCTCGTTGCACAACGTCAGCGATCCGCTCGTCGTCGGTCGCCACGAGAACGCGTTCGACGCCAGGGACGCACCGCGCCCGTTCGTATACGTGCAAGATCATCGGGCGCCCGCCGATCTCCAGAAGCGGTTTCCCGGGCAGCCGCTGCGAGGCGTACCGCGCCGGAATGATGACGACGATCCGCTCGCGTGCCACGTCGGGGAAGATAGGGGACATCTGGCAATGGGTCAAGATTGTGGACGCAGGCAATCTAAACAAGCGGCTATGGGGAGAACTCGAAGAGAATCGCTGCCCTGTCACGGGCGGACCTTGAGGATCTGCGTCACACACCCTTCGTCGCTCGATCAAGCGTGGATCGGGACCTTCGCCGCGTCCCGAATCGTATCGGGAAAAATAAAGCGGCAACAGCAGCGCGAACCTATCGGTGGCGTCCAGCGCGTGCTGCTGCAATCATGGAGGAGTCAATCGTCCTCCCGATCCATCGTCTCGGGCGCTTCGCTTTGCGCAAAGGGACCTGTTCCGCGGGCCAACTTTTCCCTCAACTCTTCGACATGTTTGAGATCGCTCTCAATGAATGTGGTCGTGACGTCGGCCAAGCTACTGTAGAAGAGATTGTTCGTTCCGCTCTTAATGGCTCGAGCGAAATCGGGAACCCAAGCGCTCAGATGTTGGTGCAAGAACGCTTGCTGATCGTCGAGTCGCTGCCGAAGCGCCTCGAAATTAGCATTTTGGTAGGCTTCTCGCTCCCTCCAGATTAGATAGCTCATGAACTCAAGCTCCACAGCGATATGATCCGGCAGATCTTTTTGCGTAGGATCGAATCTCACGCCCGCTCGTTGATACCGCTTAATCACGTCGAGGGTGGAATCGCCCATGAGCCTCCGATCGGGATCGAGATACACAGAGCCATAGGGCGGAGCCAGCAGCTTGAACGGACCGATGAAGAGTTTTGAGTAATCCACGAGCAGGTCCGTCTCGGTGTATTGAGATAAAGCAGCTTTCATCTGCTCGGCGAAACCGACGGCCTCACCGCACACTACCTTCAGCGAGGCGATCAAACCGTCCAGCAGATCGGGTTCCCGCAGTTCAGGCCCTGGCACGCAATAACAAGCCGAAAGCAGCCTGTAGACATCTTCCCGGCGACCTTCCGTTTCTAGAAACTTGTCGGGTGATTTCATTGGTGCCTCCTTTTGAGAATGCGGCACGAGCGTCCCCTCCTGTGCTCCGTTTTCATTCTTCGCAGCATGCGCGGAGCACGTGGGCGATTCGTCCGAAAATCCCTGTGAGCGTAACCCCCGGCGTGCTTATTGGCACGCAAAACCACGCCCGCCGGAAGCGGAAGCTGCCAAGTTTTCATTCTTTGCGGCATAGGCAGAGCACATGGGCACTCCCTTCCAAAATGTCCGACACGCTTCAGCTTGTCGTTGGCATCGCAAGCACGGCGCCGGCGACAACCTGAAGGTGTCGCCCATCATCTTAATTCCTCGATCATTCGATTGAAAGAGCTTCAGCTCACCAGTATACAAGCTGTCCGGCACCAGACACAGTCGCAATTGAGGAAAATCGCGCTTGATCTGGGTGGCCAAGCGGTAGAATGCTTTCAACTCGCAATCCTGACGGTCGGCTCCCTCTTCGTTGACTAACAGCTTGCTGCCGAGCGACACCACCAGCCCGTTAGCGCGGACAGTCTTGGCCTCCAGCACCGGAGGGGAGTAAACCCGCTGACCATTGCTGAGTCGTTGACTCAAGCAATGCTCACGATAAGGCTTGGCGAAATGGAGCATCCCAGTCCCATCCACGACCAGCAGCAAGTACCCGCTCGACTGTCGAAACTGATTCAACATCCACCGACACCGTAGCTGGTGGACCAGCTTCAGCCGTACCATGTGCAGATGCTGGGTCTGCAGCGACCGAAAAAAATAATCGACGTTATCGCCGTGTACAACCCGCGAGCAGTGAAAGAACAACGCTACATTGACCTCGAACTGATCGCAGCCTCGTTCTTCATTCCACTGTCGTCGGGAGCCCAGCTTCAACAGAAAGACCATCAGCCTGCTGGCGATCACCTCCCGAACCGTATACCGCGTCCAAGCGCGGGTCGCGCCAATCGGGAATCTGGATCCAGCCAGGCCAACACCTCTGGGAAAGAGTGATGCATGGTTTAGACCTGTGTAATTGTCGTGTTCGTACTCCCTTTGCGTGGTGATCCCATCTCTGGGAGCACGACATTCTCTCACATCGCGCCCACAGATGCGACAAAATATTTCTCTTCTCCTCATGATCCCTTCTCCTGTCTCATCCCCTGAACGCTTTCTTCGGGGCTATTGGTTAGCAGTGACAACGACTACTTCGTTCGGTAGTTGAGCACTTGGCGAGCGGGCTCAGGCAATAGGCCCGTCGCAGCATTTCTGTCTCGCCTTCGGCCCGCCGCTAGCCTTCGTCACGTTGCAAGCCCCGGCCTTCTGGCTGATCATGTAGACTTACAGATTGCAACTCTCTTTTCCAATCGGGTTTGATGTGCTCCTGATTGTGCGTCTGGAACGGCCATCATGAATGCTCGGGCGAATGTCGGCAGCTCCCAGTTTTCCCACGTCGTTGGACTGACAGTCTTCGGTATCGAGAAGACGATAGCCACTGGATTCCCGGTTGTGGTATTATTCGTCGCCGACGGTTCCGCAGTGGGTGATCGGCTTGTGGGCGCTTAGCCTGGGCGGAACGACGGCGGCAAAGAATAAAGGTGACATCAACCAATTCGGATGTGGTCTCCTCAATGAAGGGAATTCAACCCGGTAGGTTCCGCCGCTCAGCGATCCACTGGTTGTTTGGCACCATGGCGCTGGCGGGGCTTACCTTTGTTTGTTTTCGCTTCCAGGTCAATCCCACAACAGTCGCCCTTCTTTACCTAATTGTCATCGTGCTGGTCTCCCTCCGGAGCAGCTTTATTCCCTCGGCCTTTGTTTCCATCATCGCCTATTTATGCCTGGACTCGTTCTTTACTGCGCCGTTATTTCGCCCGGCGATGAATCAGCCGTTGGATGTGATTGCGCCACTTGCGTTCTTGTCTACCTCCTTTGTCATCACCCGCCTGATGTCGAAAGTCCATAAATCCTTCCAGGAGATTCAGGATTTAAAGGACCAACTACGGCTTCTCATTGACACAATTCCCGGACTGGTCTGGAGCAGTTTGCCGGACGGCTCGGTAGAGTTCCTCAACCAACGATGGCTGGACTATACGGGTCTCTCCCCGGAGCCGGGGCTGGATTGGGTCGAGAGGGTTGTTCATCCCGACGATCGTGCCCGCTTTGCCGATGAGTGGGGGGCCGCCCTGGCAACGGGGAACCCGTTGGAGACGGAGACGCGCTTGCGGCGGGCCGATGGAGAATATCGCTGGCTGCTGGTTCGTGCTGTGCCGCTGCGTGACAAGAACGGGAAGGTTCTTAAATGGTATGGGATTGGCACCGACATCGAGGACCGAAAGCGGGCTGAAGAGGCCCTGCGAAAGTCGCAATCGGAGCTGGCTTACGTCACGCGGGTAATGACGATGGGCGCATTGGCTGCCTCTATTGCCCACGAGATCAACCAACCGCTCGCGGCCATCGTGACCAACGCCAGTGCCTGCCTGCGCTGGCTCGCGGCTGATCCACCCAATCTCACCGAGGCCAGCGAGGCCGCCCGACGCATCATCCGCGATGGGAATCGCGCCAGCGAGGTCATCAGGGGGATCCGAGCGTTTCTCCGCAAAAGTGAAACCGTGAAGACGCGGCTCGACATTAACCAGCTCATTCAAGAAGTGGCCCATATGACCCGAAGTGAGGCCGAGAGGATCGGCGCGACGATTCGCCTGGAATTGGCCGCTGATCTCCCGCTCGTGTGGGGAGATCGGGTGCAATTACAACAGGTCATCCTCAATCTCGTCATCAATGGGATCGAATCCCTGGCCGCAGTGACCGAGCGTCCGCGACAAGTATATATCTCCTCTGGTTTATACGAATCTGACAAAGTCCTCGTCACGGTGCAAGATTCCGGGATTGGGATCCCTCAAGAGGAGTTGGAAAAGATCTTTGATGCATTTTATACCACCAAGCCGCAGGGTCTGGGGATGGGGCTGGCGATCAGTCGCTCCATTGTCGAAGATCATGGTGGGCGGCTCTGGGCCGTCCCGAATGATGGTCCTGGTGCAACCTTTCAGTTTACTCTTCCGAAACACGAGTAGGAGCGATCATGCCGGAGCCAGATGCAATTGTGTTTGTCGTGGACGACGACGAATCTGTCCGTGAGTCGTTGGAAAGTCTAATTCGGTCGGCGGGCCTTAAAGTCCAGACGTTTGCCTCGGCACAACAATTCTTGGCGAGCCCGCGAGCTGACGTCCCGAGCTGCTTGGTGCTGGATGTGCAACTACCTGGGCTCAGTGGACTCGATTTTCAGCAGCAGCTGGCGGCGAGCGGCCTCGAGATTCCCATTGTTTTTATCACTGGGCATGGTGACATTCCGATGTCGGTGCGAGCCATGAAAGCCGGAGCCGTTGATTTTCTTCCCAAACCGTTCTCTGACCAGGCCCTTTTGAACGCAATTGAGCAGGCACTGGAACGCGACCGGGTCGCGCGGCAGCAGCGCGCGGAAAGGATGGAGTTGCGCCGCCGATATGAAACCCTGACGCCGCGCGAGCGAGAAGTGATGGCTAAAGTCGTGGCAGGGCGGCTTAACAAACAAATCGCCGTGGAACTCGGCATTAGCGAGATCACCGTCAAAGTCCATCGCGCTCAGGTGATGAAAAAGATGCGAGCGACATCGTTGGCGGAATTGGTCAGGATGTCGGAGAAGTTGGGGATCGCTCGCACACAAGCGGAACTCCACGTACTCTGAGCATACCTATACCAACGTATAATAGACTTCTTGTTTGAGCCCTTGCTATAAGGTTCCACTAGAAATTCACTGATTCGGGAGAGAGTGGATGAAACGTGTTCTATTCGCCTCGAGCCGGCGTTGCCGCGGAACTCCTCGAGAGGAAAGGGGCGCTGGGAAAATTGCCAAATGGCGGCAATGCTTATGGACTGCGAGTTTAGTCTCCGCGTTTCTTCTTATCGGCGTCAGCGATCGGGTCGTCGCGCAATCTCACCGACCCACAGCCATCACTATTGAGCAGGCTGTGCAGGAGGCCATTGAAAATAACCTTAGTTTGCTCGCTGAACGCTACAACTTGAGTATCGCTGAGGCAAAGATGATCACCGCCCGGCTGCGCCCCAATCCGGTCGTTAGCATGGGCGGCGATCATCTCGACTGGTTGGGCACAGGATTTAACGAGCAGAATGGTGCGGGGCCTCCCGAATACTTCATCCGCACGGATTTCTTGATTGAGCGTGGCGGCAAGCGGCGGAGCCGCATTGAGGTGGCTGAACAGGCGCGGGAAGTTGCTCGCTGGCAACTTCTCAACGCGACGCGCACGATTGTGCTAGAGGTACAGATGGCCTTTGTTGACGTGCTGCTAGCTAAATCCAATCTGGCGCTGGCCGAGGAGAACCTGAGATTATTCAACCAGATCGTGCAAGTCAATGCGGCACGAGTGAACGCCGGTGATCTGGCGCCGGTCGAACTGACGCGGACGAGGCTCGCGGCACTGCAACTCCAGAATGCTGTGATGCAGGCGCAGTCGCGGTTGCGTCTGGCGCGACAACGACTGCAGGGGCTCATGGGGCGCACCGTCCTGTCAGAGACATTCGACGTCATCGGCGAGCTGCGCCGTGATTTAGTGCCCGTTTCTCTGGAGGTGATTGAGCAGCAAGCGTTGAATCTGCGTCCTGATCTACAGGCGCTCAAGCGCGAGCAGGCGCGGGCACTCGCCGAAGTGCGGTTGCAACTGGCGTACGGCAAGGCGGATTATAGCTTCGGCATAGAGGTTCGACGGCAGCAGGGAATCGCGGGCAAGGGGAACTCGATCGGTGTCTTTTTCAGCCTCCCGCTCCCGATCTTCAATCGCAACCAGGGGGAGATCGAGCGCGCGCGCCAGGAACTAGCCCAGATCGAGGCGCGCCTACGGGCGCTGGAAGCAGACATTCGCAATGAAGTGCGCTCGGCCTTTCAGCAGTGTGAGACCGCACGGTCCTTGCTCACAACCATTGAGGCCGATATGCTCCAGCAAGCGCGTCAGGTGCTCCGGACGATGGAATATTCGTATCGGCGCGGCGAGGCCAGTTTCGTGGAATTATTGGACGCGCAGCGCGCCTTCAATGACACCATGCAAAGCTACAACGAGGCTCGCGCCGAGTATGCGCGATGTCTCTACTTGATTGACTCGATCTCTGGAAAGGGGCTGAATCAGTGAACAAGGCGGGATTGCTTTTAGCGTGTCTCGTCCTTTTGGCAGGATGCGGAAGCCAGATGAAGCGGACCGATTCCTCACCCTCGGCCTCTGCGCCTGGTTCGTCATCGGGATTAGTCATCATCCCGGCTGACTCTCCCAAGTTGGCGCAGATTCGGGTGGAGGCGGTCAAGCTGGCCGATCTGCCGGTCAACGAAGTCGTGGCTCCTGGCAAAGTCGAGGTCAATCCCAATCGGGTCTCTCGCCTTCCGTTGCCCGTGCCGGGTCGCATTTCGGAGGTGTTGATCAAGCTTGGGGACGCCGTCTCAGCCGGCCAACCGCTCCTCACTATTGAAAGCCCCGAAGTGGACGCTGCGCAATCGGCCTATGTGCAAGCTGAGGCGGCGCTGACGCAGGCCAAGGCCGCACTGGTGAAAGCGCAAGCTGATTATGATCGCGTGAGAGACCTTTACGAGCATGATGCAGTCGCCAAAAAAGATGTACTCAATGCGGAAAGCGCGCTCATCCAAGCCAAAGCCGCTGTCGAGCAGGCCAAGGCCGCAAAGGAGCAGGCGCTGCGCCGACTCAAGCTCCTCGGTGTGACGCCTGGCGACTTCAGACAGCCCCTCGTTGTACGTGCACCGCTCTCGGGTAAGGTGCTCGAGATTAATGTCGTAGCCGGCGAATATCGCAACGATACCACGGCGCCGGTCCTGACCATTGCCGACTTGAGGACCGTTTGGGTGGCTGCCAATGTGCCAGAAAATTCGATTCGCTTGATCCAGATTGGCAAGCAGGTGGAGATCACCTTGGACGCATACCCCGGAGAGGTCTTTCACGGGCGCGTTGCGCGCCTGGGTGACACGCTCGATCCGCAAACCCGCACTGTGAAAGTGTTCGTCGAGTTGGAGAATGCGCAAGGTCGGTTCCGACCCGAAATGTTTGCCCGCCTCCGTTATTGGGAATCAGTGCAACAGATGCCGGTGCTGCCGGTCGGTGCCGTCCTGCAAGACGACGGACAGAGTGTGATCTTCGTGGAGCAAAGTCAGGGCCGGTTTGAGCGAAGAGAGGTAGTCATCGGAACTCGCGTCGGAGCCATGATCGCAATTGTACGTGGTGTGTCCCCCGGGGAGCGCGTGGTAGTGGACGGCACCGTGTTGCTGAGGAATCCATGAGGAGGTAATTGTGGCTGCGACACTGCTCCGTTTTGCCTTGCAGCAAAGGTTTTTGATCTTCTGCCTGGGCGTGGCCCTGGTGGGACTGGGTATCTATGTCTTCACTCAACTTAAAGTTGAAGCCTATCCCGACATTTCCGACACGCAGGTGGTTGTAATCACGCTTTATCCTGGGTATGCGGCGGAGGAAGTCGAGCAGCAGGTCACTATACCGATTGAGCGTGCGCTCAACAATGTGCCGAACGTGATCGCCCGCCGCTCGCGGACGATCTTCGGGTTGTCGGTGGTGGAGCTGACGTTTGCTGATGGCACGGATGATTATTTCGCTCGGCAAGCAGTGCTGGAAAAGCTACGCGACGCCGCGTTGCCCGATGGTGTGACTCCCCAGTTGGGGCCGCTCACTTCCGGCATCGGCGAGATATTCCGCTATGAGTTGGTCGGCGCCGGCTACGATGCCATGCGCTTGCGCGAGATCCAGGACTGGATAGTTGTTCCGCGACTCTTGCAAGTGCCCGGTGTAGCTGACGTCGTAACATTCGGGGGGCTGGTCAAGCAGTACCAGATCGAAGTGGACCCGCTGGCACTGGAAAAATACCGGCTCACAATCAGCCAGATCGCTCAAGCCATCAACGCCAACAATCGAAATGCAGGCGGGGCCATGCTCGATAATCAGCAGCAAGCGATGGTCATTCGCGGCATGGGCTTGATCCAATCAGCCGCCGACATTGAGAACATCGTGCTGAGTTCCCCCGACGGCGCACCGATCTTCATTCGGGATGTGGGTCGCGTCAGGATCGGCGCGGCGACGCCCACCGGCATTTTCGGCCTCAACGGCCAATCGGGCGGCGTCGAGGGCATTATCATCATGCGGCGATGGGAAAATCCCAGCGAGGTGCTCCGGTCCGTGAAGAAGGCCATTGACGAGCTGAACGCGACGCGGCTGCCGGCTGGAGTGACGATCAGGCCGTTTTATGATCGGACGGATCTGGTCAACAACACGCTGCGCACGGTCTCGCGCACGTTGGCCGAAGGGCTGGTGATTGTGGTGGCAGTGCTCTTTTTCTTTCTGGGGAGTGCGAAGGCCGCGCTGCTGACGGCCTTGACGATTCCCCTGTCGCTGCTCTTTGCCTTCGTGTGCATGTACTTCGCCAGCATTCCGGCCAATCTACTCAGCCTGGGGGCGCTGGATTTCGGCATCATCGTGGATGGAACGCTGGTCATGGTTGAGCATATCGTCCGCAAACTCCAGGAGCGTCAGCGGGAGGGGGTGAGCGAAGAAGCCACGCGCACGGTTCACAATGCGGCACTGGACGTCGCGCGGCCTATTTTCTTCTCGCTGCTCATCATCATCTCGGCTTATGTCCCGCTGTTTACGATGGAGCGTGTGGAGCGCCGGCTATTCGGGCCGATGGCATTCACCGTCGCCAGCGCACTCCTGGGGTCGCTGATCCTGTCCTTGACGCTCGTTCCGGTGTTGGCTACCTACTTGTTCCGTCATGGCGCAAAAAGTTGGGAGAATCCCCTGTTTACGTGGTTCTCGGGCAAGTACGAACTCCTCATCCGCTTGTGTGTGCGGCGGGCCTGGATTGTGGTGGGCGTCGCCGTCGGCCTCGTGATTGGAGCGTTCGGGCTCGGGCTCTCCTTAGGCACCGAGTTTCTGCCTCAACTTGATGAGGGTGTGATCTGGATTCGCGCCAATCTCCCACCGGGCATCTCGCTGACCAAATCAGCGGAGCTGGCCGACCGGATGCGCGAGATCATCATGCAATCACCCGAAGTCAAAGACGTAATGTCGCAAAGTGGGCGCAACGACTCCGGCACTGATCCCTTTGGACCGAATCGGATCGAACTCCTGATCACCCTGCACCCCTACGATACCTGGCCCAAAGGAAAAACCAAGCGCGATCTGGTGGAGGAATTAGCGCGGTCCCTCCGAGCAGAGATCCCTGGCGCGACTTTCAACTTCACTCAACCGATCATTGATACGTCAACAGAGATGGCTACGGGCTCGTCGGCAGACCTGGCAGTGATCATCAGCGGACCGGACTTGAAGGAACTGCGGCGACTGGCGACGCAAACGCTTGAGCTGCTTAAGCAAGTGCGCGGCGCGGCGGATACGGCCATTGAACAGGAGGCCGAACAAGCTCAGCTCCGCATTCGCATTGACCGGCAGGCCGTGGCGCGCTACGGGATCAACGTGAGTGACGTCCAAGATGTCATCGAGCTAGCCATTGGCGGGCGCGCCGTCGGCAGCGTGTTTGAGGGAGAAAAGCGCTTTGACATCACGGTGCGATATCCACCTGAGGCGCGGGCGGACCCGACGGCGATCGGGAACATCTTACTGCCGACAGGGAACGGTGGGCGTGTGCCGCTCTCCCAGGTGGCTGACATTTCAACGGCGAACGGAGCCACTATCATCGCGCGGCGGGAGAATCAGCGGCAGATCACCGTCCGCACCAATATTCGAGGACGCGATCAAGGTGGGTTTGTGGCGGAAGCCCAACGCCGCTTCAGATCAGAGGTCAAGCTACCTCAGGGGTATCAGGTGACATGGGGTGGGATGTTTGAAAACCTGGAGCGGGCGCGACGGCGATTGAATATTATTTTGCCGGTCACTGTGGCCATCATCTTCGCATTACTTTTCTCCGCCTTCGGCTCATCCGCCTATGCCGGCTTGGTGCTGATGAGCGTGCCGTTCTCATTGGTCGGTGGGGTCGTCGCCCTTTATCTGCGCGGTATCAATATGAGCGTCTCGGCTGCGGTCGGCTTCATCTCGCTCTTTGGCGTGGCGGTCATGAGCGGCTTGCTCGTCGTGGCGGAAATCAACCGGCAGCGCTCCGAACACCGGCGCTCGCTGGAAGAAGCAATCATTCACGGTGCGGTGGCGCAGATGCGCCCCGTACTGATGATGATTTTAGTGGCGATGCTGGGTATGATCCCGGCGGCCCGGGCCACTGGAATTGGGTCGGACGTGCAGCGCCCGCTGGCGACGGTCGTGGTCGGCGGGTTGCTGTCGAGTTTATTCTTAACGCTGCTGGCGTTGCCGAGTCTCTATTACTTGATGGCGCGGCGCGAACGAAACCAGAATAGTGAGTCCTCGGACGAAGTTCGTCACCGGAGCAACTAGGTCACGCCGTGGCTCACTGACGGTCAGCTTGGGTCTTGGATGAGAGATGAATGAAGGAATGATACCGGCCGACCCATCATCTCTTCTCCGAAGCGCCATGTCGAAGGCACGCGGAAATTCGGCGAACTCTGTCCAGAAGTTGACTAAGGGATCGCCACTCTCTAGAATCGGCGTCAAATACTCGGTGAACTAAAGCGTGAAAGACGGAAGGAGCCTGTATTTTTATGAGGCGTTTCGGTTTCGTTGGCCTTGTGAATTGCGCCGTCATGATTGTGCTCTGCTGGAGCGGCGGCGCGATCGCTCAAACCACTCAAGCCACGCGCCGTGACCTGGCTGTGAAATTGAGGGAATTAGACGCGGCTTGGGAGCGAGCCCGGGACTCTGAAGAGGCGCGCGCGCGGGCTGTGCCGATGATCTCGCAGGCGGTGAGCACCTTTTTTCTGAATCGCTTCGCCGAGACGTGCCGCTCGGTCGCGCAAGCGATCTTCAAGCTCGAACAAGCGGGCACGCCGTCGGCAGAGCGGCAATGGGCCGATGCGCTGGTGATGCGCGGTCCGCGCCTGCTCGATCCGACGCAAGAAGCGGCACCGCGCTGGACGCTGCACACCGCGTATGCGACGCCACGCCTGGGACGTTCGCTACAAGTGCGCTGGTCATTGCTACAGCAGGATCGCACGGTGGCCACGGGCGTCATCGCGTCGCCGAATCCGCCGGTTGACTTCACCATGCCCATTCGTGGGCTCGGGCAAGGCGAGTACGCGATTCAGTTGCGCGTCATCGAGGGAACGACCGTTCATCGGGAGTGGAGAGAACCGTTGAGCCTCGTGCCGCGAGCGGCGAGTCGGCTGCGCGCGCTGGAAGCGCAGCTTCCGTCATTCCAGGGACGGGTGAACGATTTCGA